>DAIDIX010000182.1 GCA_027451645.1 Candidatus Dormiibacterota bacterium
GCGACAATGATGCTTCCGGCCACAAGTGCAATGCCGGCAATGATGACAGCAGTAAGTCCCTCACGCTCAGCATCGGAGATGTCGGCCTGGGAGGTTGCAATGCCCAGTGCACCGATGACAGTAGTGCCATGGAGGAGTGGCACCACCTCATAGAGATACGGGTGGCCAGAGAGGGTGAGGCTGCCCTGGGATGTCGTTCCCGCAAGGCCCTGCTGCAGTCGTGAGGCAAGGGGAGACAGGCTGATGCCGCGGGAGGTCACTGGTGATCCAGCAGCATTCCAGATGACATACGATGCACTCGTAAGCTCATCCCGGGGTGTGAAGGGTATGCCAAAGAGGAGTGAACCCTCTGCATCATGGGCGAGTTCCTGTGCCTGATGATCCAGTGACTGCTGCTGCTGTGCAACGATGAGCCGGACGGTTGCGAGGATCACTCCACCCACAAAGAGGGTGAACATGAGGATGATGAGTCCTGCAGTGAGTGCTGTGAACCGGATTCGTGCCTTTCTGAACATTTATGCCTCGATCTTGTATCCAGCTCCTCGAACTGTCTGGATGAGGCGGTGAGCAGTGTCGGTGTCGAGCTTCTTCCGGAGGTAGTAGATGTAGAGATCCACAACATTCGAATTTGGCTCAATGCCGTATCCCCACACATAGTCAAGAAGCTGCTGCCGGGAGAGCACCTTTCCTGCATGCCGCATGAGAATCTCGAGGAGCCTGAATTCGTGATCTGTGAGTTCGATAGGCATGCCGTCTCTGAGTACTGTTCGTGCACCTGGATCTATCGTCACCTCACCCACTGTGATCAGCTCCTGTGAGGGAGCTGTACGACGGAGATGGGCACGGATGCGGGCAAGCAGCTCGTCGAAGGAGAAGGGTTTCACAAGATAGTCATCTGCACCGCTATCGAGTCCCCTGACTCTGTCAGGAACGGTATCCCGGGCTGTGAGCATGATGATTGGTGTCCTGAATCCCCGCTCACGCAGTAGAGAGCATACCTTCAGACCATCGATATCCGGCAGCCCGACATCGAGGACGATACAGTCAGGTTCACTCCCCATCACCACTGCGAGTGCATTCTCGCCAGTGAACTCCGTATGGGTCGCATAGCCCTCCTCGCGGAGGACCCGTTCGACAAGGTGTGCAAGTGCAGTCTCATCTTCGACAATGAGGATTCGTGATGCTTCCAATGTGATTCTAATTATATGCACGCTACCCTCAATTCATGGACAAGAGACAGCTGTATCGGATGACCTCTGCCCGGGAGCAGGGACATGCTCATGTACGCGAGTGGACAATCGGAGCAGTGGCAGCTTCAGCTGTCCTTTCTGGTGTGTTTTCGCTCATGGCAGTGAGCAGCTTTGCTGGTCATCAGGTATCACAGACTTCAGGCTCTGCACCAACAGCAGGATCAGTGTCGAGCCAGAATGCTTCGGGTGGTCTGTCCTCGAGCACATCCGGGTCATCAGGCGGTTTCTTCTCCCAGCCAGCTCCCACACCAATCCAGCAGGCTGGAGGGTTCTTCGGCGGTGGGGGAGTGGTTTCAGGCGGGTCGTGATGAGCAAGCCTCAGGTACGTACCTTCCCGGTCTTTGGAATGGAGGGCATCCTCATGGTGGAGGATGCGAACTTGCTCGATGAGGGACTGCGACAGGTGCTTCGCATCTGCTCCGATGTTGACGAAGGTTGCAGCAGATTCCGCAGTGATTCGGATCTTTCCAGAGTCAATGGAGCGCATGGAGCCCGAGTGCATGTGAGTGCAACCTTTGGTGCTGTACTTGAGCTTTCCCTCAGGGCTGCCCGTGTGACAGGCGGTGCTGTGGATCCCACTGTTGGAACGGCTCTTGAGGCTGTCGGATATGACCGTGACATTCATGATCTTCGGAACGGTGTCCACTCGAGTGGCACAGTGCCCGTGAGAATTCCTGGCTGGCAGGTTGTCGAGTGGGATCCTGCAGCTCTCACTGTGCGTGTTCCGGATGGCGTGAAGCTCGACTTCGGCTCACTTGCCAAGGCATATGCAGTGGATCTTGGAGCAGTGACTGTTGCTGGACGCTGTGGCACTGCTGCATGTGTTGCCATCGGTGGAGACGTAGCTGCTGCTGGAGAGCCACGTGAGCCATGGCGCATTGGCATTGCAGAAGATCACCGTACTGTGCTCGCAAAGGCAGATGATGTCATCGGCATCACTGGAGGCGGTGTTGCCACTTCAAGCACGACAGTCCGTACCTGGATGCAGGATGGGGTCCGAAGGCACCACATCATCGATCCGGGAACAGGTCTTTCAACATGCGAGACATACAGGACTGTCACTGTCGTTGCAGGAACCTGCGTTGAGGCGAACACTGCATCGACTGCTGCCATTGTCTGGGGCAGTGGAGCACGAAAGCGGCTTGAAGGCTGGGGTGTGCACGGAAGGCTAGTGACTACAGAAGGCGACGTGGAATACGCTGGGCAGTGGCCAAGGAAGGCGGCAGCATGATGCTTGCAACTTCATCACCGAGCGTGCTCTGGTACATCACACGGGGAACTGGTTCCGTGCTGCTCATTGTTCTCTCCGCTTCCCTTGCACTGGGAATCCTTACTTTCGGGAGATGGCAGTCGAAATCGTTCCCGCGCTTTGTCACTGTGACACTGCACCGCAATCTCGCGCTGTTCTCCATCGTGCTTCTTGCAATCCATATGCTCACTGCCATCCTGGATCCCTTTGCCCACCTAGGACTCAAGGATGCACTGATTCCATTTTCCTCAGCCTACAGGCCACTATGGCTGGGGATCGGAGTGGTTTCAGGCGAAATCATGGTTGCCATTGCAGCAACGAGTCTTGTACGGGTGTGGCTGCATTTTCGCCTCTGGAAAGGAATACACCTCCTGAGTTACCTTTCCTGGCCGCTTGCTGTATTCCATGGTCTTGGTACGGGAAGCGATGCACGGCACAGCTGGTTTCTCTGGCTCACTGCAGCCTGTGTCACCCTTGTTGTAGTCTCGCTCATCTATCGCGTGTCCCTGCAGAGAACAGGATCTGCTGAGCGCAAGGCAGCAACATTTTCGCTGAGCGTAGGAGTGTTTGCCCTCATTCTCTGGACAATCACGGGGCCACTGCAGTCTGACTGGGCTGTCCGTGCAGGAACACCGTCTGCAATGCTGCCCCACCATGCTTCCCAAACCTCCTCCCATGCCACCCCAACAGCCACTCCCACTCCTTCACCAAGGAGTGGGGGTGGTATTCCGGTTCCGGTCACAGCCGAGCTGCAGGGTGTCGTGCAGGAGAATACTGTCCAGGGTGGAGCATTCATCGATGTTGTTGACCGGCAGCAGCAGTCATTGCGATTCGGCATCAAGATTGCAAGTCCAACGAGTACGACCTTCCAGATGGAGGTTCTCAGCAATGGGAGTGTCATCTGTTCAACAACCGGGACAATTCAGCCCCAGACACTTCTCGCAACGTGCGGTACCACGCAGGTGACAATTGGGAATCTCCAGGTTGACCAGGTTGGAAACATCCAGGGGATACTGCAGACGACGGTGACATCATGAAAACGCTTGTCCAGACTGACACAGCAGGCCTTCTTGGAGGACCACCAGCTCGGGAATCGCATGGTGAGCATGTGGCACGTCTTGGGAATCTGCCCCAGGTCGCAGACTGCATTGCCCTTCTCGAGGAGGCAGGTCTTCGTGGGAGGAGTGGCAGCGGGTTCCCAACGTACCGGAAGTGGAAGGCTGTCAGTGAGCAGCATGCACGCTCGACAGTCATCGTTGTCAATGGATCCGAGGGTGAGCCACTGAGCCGCAAGGACAGGGCACTGTTTGAACTCAGACCCCATCTTGTGATCGATGGTGCAGAGCTTGCAGCAACAACGCTTGGTGCACGGGAGATCATCATTGCAGTGAACAGTACAGCCCGTCGAGCAATTTCCTCAGTGCGTGAGGCGATTGCAGAGCGGAAGAGTGCAGGAGTCACCAGCACTGCTCTGTCCGTGATTTCCGTGCCGGATGCCTACGTCTCTGGAGAGGAATCCGCA
>DAIDIX010000183.1 GCA_027451645.1 Candidatus Dormiibacterota bacterium
ACCGAAGAGGCTCTACACCATGGTGCTCCTTCACGGGTCGCCACTTCTTGCCTCATGTGCCTATGGAATGGCATGCGGAGGCTTCCACTCTGTCGTTGCCATCAATGCCTATACAGGGGAAGCGATCTTTCCCTTTCTTGGCTACGCATCACCGTGAGCGATCCAGCTGCATCGCGTGGGAAGGATCTCCCGGGAGGAGAATCCCTCAGATGTCGTAGCTCCGTTTCACACGGAGATGTCCTGGAACTGTCGATCCATCCCGGAGGAACCCGGCAGAGAGAAATGCGGAGAGTGTTCCGTGGGAGGCATGGCGTCCCGAGAACTCCCGCTGGCGGGGATCCATGGGAAAGCCGTACACATCCTCTGCTCCCCGCTCAAAAGCGCTCCGTGCAGCAGCATCAATGAGCATTGCGGAGATTCCCTGCTTCCGGTATCCGGGACGGACATAGATGCAGTTGATGACCCAGGCATCAGGCTCGTCTGCTGCATACTGCTCATCAGGATCCGCCATCCGCGGGTAGTTGATGAAGGGGCCAGTCGCAGCCCAGCCAACGACTGTGCCGTTGTCGAATGCGAGGAGACCAGGCTCCTCCTCGGAGACGACAAGCGTGCGGAGTGCTTCGCGGTTTCCCTCTCCCTGGTGCTCGGGGAAGGAGTCCTTCGTGAGTCTCCACCACATGCACCAGCAGCCATCATCAGCACCGCTTGGGCCGAAGAGATCCTCGACGTGGTTCCAGTCAGTGGGCTGCACGGGGCGGATGGCAATCATGGATCTATTGTTGCGCGATTGCCTCCCGTTCGGGTTGGTGCGGGAGATATGGATGAGCCCGCCTCCTGCAGGGAAGCGGGCTCAGGTGTGTGGACATCAGGGGAGATCTGGTGGTGGTGGTGTTGAGCTGTCGCGGAAGAAGGCATTCATCATGCGCTTCCTGAGTGAGCGTGTCATGTACCAGAGCACACCGAGCACGAGGAGGTAGGGCCAGGCAGTGAGAAGGAAGACAATGATGACGGAGAGGAGAGCCTCATCATTGTGGATGCCCCGTGAGAATGCACTGGCAATAGGGGAAGTCTTCGGTGCAGGCTGCGTGTGCTCCGTGAGTGAGACTGTCACCATTGCATAGGAGACTGTCTGCTGGATGGAGCTGAGCGACTGCTGCTCTTCCGTGATCTTCGTCTGGAGAGAAGTGATCTGCTGCTGAAGATACTGCGCTGTGCCAGGATTCGTTGCAGCAGCAAGCTCCTTCTGAAGCTGTGCAAGATTGGCCTGATCTGCGGCAAGCGAGTTCTGCGTGGAGTTTACCTGTCCTGAGAAGTCCTTGAAGTTGTAATTGAGGTATGACGTCGTATATGAGGCAGGAATTGCCTTGAAGAAGGAGGGAAGCTTTGCCACGGGAACTGCAAGCACAAGGGTTCCTGATGAGACAGCATGGCTGCTGTTCGCAGCTGTCGCTGATGTCACAAGATATCCGCCAAGAGACACTGTCGTGTTCGTAAGGAGGGAGAATGCTTCCGTGAACGAGTGCTCGGGAATGACGAATCCGACATTCACCAGCCGCTGCTGGTTTGCAGGGAGTGTGCCAGGCGAGATGGTGTGGACACTTCCGGAGGAGCTTCCCGCTGCAGTCTTCGTTGTCGTTGATGGAGCATAGTTTCCACTGTTTGAGGAAGCAGCTATCTGAGGTCCTGGAGCATTGCCTCCGATGTTCAGTCCGTTGCTGATGTTCGAGAAGACATTGTTCGACTGGTGGGGAGCGGAGACCATCGAGATGACAAGGACTGCGACAAGGATTGCAGGAAGGGCTGCAGCTGTCGACAGTATGGTACGGAACCGTGCTGAGAACAGCCCCGAGCGATGCTGCCTGGCACCCTCGCGCGTGCGCTTCTCATGGGTAGTCTTGGCAAGGATGTGAAGAGCGACATCCGTTTTTGGCGTCTGCTTTTCCATCCGGTCCAGATGGCTGGCAATACGGTCAGGAAGCGGAGTTTTCTGCGTCATGGCGCACCTCGTTTCGAAAGATGGTGAGAGCCCGTGCCAGGTGGCTTCGGGCAGTTCCTGTTGCACATCCCATGAGTGCAGCGCATTCATCGAGCGTGTATCCATAGTGGTAGTGGAGTACGATGACAGTCCGCTGCTGGAGGGAGAGGAGTTGAAAGGCCCGGTCGAGATCGGGATCCTCCGTATCCTGGAGCGACACTGCAAGCTGGTCGGAAACGGTATCGATTGGCCAGATCGAAAACCGCTTCGACCGCTGCCGTACCCGGAAGCAGTGGTTCACACAGATCCGCGTGAGCCACGCGGATGCCCGACTGGGATCCTGGAGCGTCCCCCAGGCTTTCCATGCACGGAGAAAGCTCTCCTGCACAGCATCCTCAGCAAGCGTCGGGTTTCGAAGAATCATGCATGCGAGTCCGTAGAGTCGCTGCGCATCGCGATCGACGAGCTCGGTGAATGCGAGATTCTTCTCCCGCTGCTGGGTTTTTGAGGTAAGGGTCATAGCAAGCATGGTACCTGTCAAGATTCCCGTGGAGGGGATTTGGTTTACCTGGCAGTTTCTCCGGGGTACAGTAAGACTGGACGAGATTCCTCCGCCATTGCTCCACAGTGCATGATTCACTCTGCCCCTGGATGGAGACGTCGCAGACTACTCGACATGTCCTGAGGACGGAGTGACAGAGACCATGGAACAGCACACGACTGACGAGAAGCCTGCCTACGGGACAACCTTTGTTGACCGCTTCCTTGTGGGGAATCCCCTGCAGCGTCAAGGACTTGCAGCCCGCCTTTTTCCCTATGTCATCGTGATGGTGCTCGCACTCATGAGTCCTCTCCTGCTCGGACACCTCAAGAATGCCACTGCCTTCATAGCAAGCATTGGCATCATGGCTGTTCTCCTCGTCTTTCTTGTCGTCATTCCGTGGGACCGCATACCAGGCTGGATGGTGAATGCCATTCCTTTGGGTGCTGTGGCACTTCTTGTTCTCGTTGCAATGGCGAGTGGAGGACTTGAAACAGGGAGTGGACTGATGTTTCTCCTCCCGGTCTTTGCTGCTGCAGTTCTGGGACGGCCACGCGATATCACGTTCGTTCTTGTTCTTGTGGCGCTCGCACTCGTTGCCATCTCCATCATCGATCACGTCTCGTTCGCCTTGACGCTCACACGTCCCCTGTACTGGTTTGCCACAGCAGTGCTCATGAGCACCACGATCTACCGCCTCCGTGCCTCCCTCTCCCAGCTCATCACTGAGCGCGAGGAGTACCTCGAGGAGGAAACGCTCCTTGCGTATGGAACAGAGCATCTCGCCTCAAGTCTTGATCCGGATGAGGTGCTCCGTACTGCAGCCCAGCTCACGCTCGATGTTGTCTCGAAAAGCAGCGGGGGAATCCATCCGGTACGCGTATTCCGTCCCCATCACGGAGGGTACAGGCTCATTGCATCAGCAGATGACCATGAGCTTCGCAGCACCGTGGATCCAGCACGATGGGTTGTTGAGTCTTCCCTCGAGTCACTGAGCCGGCATCCATTTCCCTGCACGGTTGAACGCATGGACGACGGAGGTGCAGCAGAGACCTTCCCTGCCATGGGGATTCTCATCCTTGCAGAAGAGGAGGAGCTTGGACTCATCACTGTCGAGATGCCACTCGGGAGCATGCTTCCGGACCGGAAGCTCCAGCTCCTCGCGAAAATCCGTGATGCGACGGAGGTCACTGCCATGAATGCAGTGCGATATGAACGGATAAGCAGCCAGACGAGGGAACTCCAGCTGCTTGACCGTGTGACACGTTCCCTTGCCCCGCTCCGGCAGAGAGCACAGGTGCTCACTGCTGCTGCTGGCTGGGCAGAGGCCGTGCTCCTTGGCTCGGGTATCCATGCTCCCCATGGACTTGTGTACAGCTCGGATGGAGTTGTATACCAGCGGCTCGGCAAGATCCCCTCCTCGAAGGGTTCAGGAAAGGGAGCACACAGGGAGCTTCTCC
>DAIDIX010000184.1 GCA_027451645.1 Candidatus Dormiibacterota bacterium
GCAGACTCAGTGCTGGGAAGAGGAGTGCTGGAATTGCAAGAGGAGTACACCAGCTCCAGAGGAGAAAGAGCAGAGGGAGGGTCCATATCCACCTCGAATCATGTGAATCCCAGTAGTCGAGAATGCCAAAGAGTGCCAGTGCAAACATGAAGCTAACACCAGAACCCTGGGCTCCAAGAAATGGGTGGAGGGCAGGAGCAATTGCGAGTGCAGCAGCACCAGTGAGGAGAAGGCCACTGCGCTTTCGCTTCACGACTGCGAGGAGAGCTGCAGCTGTGGTGAGCACCCAGCACAGGAGAGTGAGGAGCCCCGTTCCACCTAGCGTGTACACCACTGCAGTACCCACATCGAGCATCCACTGGAATGGGGTGTGCGAGACTGTTCCAGGGATGACAGATCCGATGGGAGAATGTGCTGTGAGCCCTGTGAGTGCAAGACCATTCCGGAGATGGGCCCAGGTGAGTGGTGCATCAGCAACGACGGCTGCCATTCCTGCAATGCCAAATGCAAGAACGGAAATCTCGACATATCGCTTCAGACTGGCGCTCATGCGGAGTGCTCCCTGAGATATGCAGTGCATGCGCCTGCCCCCGAAGAAGGAGCAGGAGGCTGGGGGAGAAGGGGGCGGAGTGCAGCATATTCAGCTGTGGGAATGAAGGCTGCCATTTTCGGATCTTCATATACTTCTGTCCAGGCACTGTCCTTTGCCAGAACGTTTACAAGCGGAGTGCCGCGCTCAAAAAGGACAACATCGGCACCACTTCCACGGATGAGTGAGGACCACTGTGGAGTGATGTCCTGGATATCCGCATACCGGTACAGCATCGCATTCCCCATGAGTGCTGCATCGCCAAAGATGAATACCTTGTCGCCTCGGGATGAAAGACGATAAATGAGGTATCCTCCATCGCCATACTGGTTGAATATCCGGAGTGGCACGGGAATGCTTGAGAGCCAGTCAGCTGCACACACGGGAAATTTCTTCATGTAGAACGTTGATGCGGGTGTGATTGATGCACTGCTCACTGCGCCGAGTACGGGAACTGCAGCAACAATGCCATAGATGAGAATTCCCATTACGGCCTGGGGAATGAGTGTCCGGAGGTGCCTTCGAGGAGCAGGCTGCTGAAGGTGTGGTGCAGTGGCGTGCGGCTCTGAAGCAGCCTCCCGGGAAAGCTGCGTGCGGAGGTACGTGAGAAGATGATCCGCATTCCTGACAAGAATGGGCAATGATACTTCGAGATAGAACGAAATGTGCCGGACCGACTGAAGGCACATTGCAGTGACACAGAGAAGCAGTGCGATATCGCGGAGCCTGACACTGCGGACTGTCAGTACAAGTGCAAGTGTTGCAACAAAGAGGAACTCGAAGAAATGGACAAGGGCATTCTGAAAGTCAGGGGATTGCCACTCCTCGATGTAGCGCTGCTGGGCAGTGGAGAACTGAGTGAAGAGGGGATAGATGATGATGAACGGACCGTTCGGATTGAATGTGATGACTACTGCAGCGAGGCCAAGACAGACTGCAATCTCACGGATGCGCTTCCATGAAATGGCATCATCCCGATCTCCGAGCTTTACCACGATTTCACTTGCGAGCATTGCTCCTCCGAAGATGAAGCCTGCAATGAAGGCGCTGTGCATGTTGCCCCAGACGAGAAAAACGGGGATGAGGATCCAGAGAGCACGTCCACCCTGGCGGATATGACGTTCGAGAATCCAGAGAGTCAGGGCTGTGAACATGAAGGTGAACATCTGGTCACGTGGACCCCAGACAGGGTACCCAGCAATGGAAGCGAGAAAGAGGGCAGTTCCAAGGATGATGAGATTCGGTCTGTCGAGGAGGGATCTGCGCAGTGTAAAGAAGAGTCCAAGCCAGGTTACGATCCCCATTGCAATGACAATTCCTCCAAGATTCCACAGCCTGTAGAGCGAGGCAAACACGACTTCGGAGAGCCATTCATGCATCACCCAGTGGTGTGTGGGAACAGTGAATGTGTAGGGGTTGCTTCCCAGCAGATGTCCGAGTGCAAGGAGATGGACTCCATTGGTGAGATGCCACCAGAAGTCCGGATCTGCAATGGGACTGATCATTGGCCGGATGGCGAGAATGAGCATGCACCCAAGGAACAGGGAGGAAGGACGCGTAAGAGAATCGAGCCTGCGCAACCAATATGGCATGATGTGTCACATGGTAGACCAATTCATCAGCGAGCTGATGGAGATTGTGAGCACTGAGGAACAATTATGGGTTTCTTTCTCGACATTCCATGGTGGAACCTTGTGGTCCGGTGTGTGGCAATCTATCTCGCACTCTTCATCATTCTCCGCATATTTGGAAAGCGCGAGATAGGACAGTTCACGATATTTGACCTGGTGTTTGTTCTGCTCGTTGCAAATGCTGTCCAGCCTGCCATGACGGGTCCAGACACCTCCCTTGTCGGAGGATTCATCATCATCATTGTCCTTGTGGTCATGAACCGCATCCTTGCCTTCGTCCGGAGCAGGCTTCCAAGCCGCTGGTCATTCTTTTTTGATCCGACACCGACAGTGATAGCTCGAGATGGGGTATGGGACCTCATTGCACTAGGGAAGGAGGGTGTCGACCATGAAGATTGCGAGATGGCTCTCCGCGAGCATGGGGTCGCCTCCATTGATGAGGTGAAACTTGCAGTACTCGAGGCTGATGGCAGCATTAGTGTCATCCCCACTCCCCAGGCAGCACGGGGACGCCGAGTACGGCGGAAGGTCAGACTCGTTGCCCACCGCTAGGCGTACTCGACTTCTTGCCGAGATTGTGCAGCCATGAGGTAGGGGGTAGTGCAGGATGGGGGTGACCGAGCAATGCCCGTTTGCCGCCTGCAGACGCAGCAGCCTCAATCACTGCAGCAGTGAGCGAGGATGCATCAAACGGCTTGGCAAGATAGGTGATCTTTCCCAGCCGGAGAACTTCCTCGATGTCCTCATCAATGGAACGGGCAGTGAGGAGGATGACAGGAAGCATTCTGTTCGTACTGCCTGTCCGGATTTCCTTGCATACGGTGAGTCCTGACATGCGCGGCATCATGATGTCGCAGACGAGCACATCAGCTTCAAAGGACTGCAGAAGGCTCAGTGCCTCGATACCGTCAGCAGCACACTTCACTTCGAAGCCATCAAGAGCAAACTTGAGTTCAAGGAAGTGCCTGAGCTGATCATCGTCTTCAGCAACGAGCACACGAAGGGAGGGAGAATCGGAAAGGGCATCCACCACGTTCACCACAGTACTTGCAACATCTCTGTGTACTCGTTATACGATGTCGCCCACTCTTCCGTGACGAACGCAACGGCATTGTGACAGATCTCATGTAGAACTGCAGTGAACTGGGGACAGCGACGGTATCATGTGTAAGGTACGTACGTCACAAGGAGGCCACGTGTCCACGGTCAACTTCGCTATCAACCGTTCTGCACTCGAAGCTACACGTTCACTGCTCTCGAGGCATCTTAATACGCTTACCAAGTATCTCAGTGACGAGGAATACCGGCTCCATGTCCTTGAGCTTCATGGTGACGAGCTTGCTGAAGAGAAGGCAGCAATCGACACGATGTGGCATCGCATGCGAGCAGAGATTCCTCCCGAGAGCGATGAGTTCGAGGAAACATTCCGAGAAGTACTCCGACAGTCAGCTGATGTTGTGGCAACCCAGCAGCGGATCACAGAGCTGACTGCTACGCTTACCAAGCTTCGCGGGGAACGGGAGAGCCTGTACGAGATGCAGAGAAGCCTTGATGATCTCAGCGCAAGTGCCAGAGAAGCAGAAGATTTCCAGGATGGCAAGGGAATCACGACACCCCGGCAGGCATTCACCATGATCGAGGAGGAACGGATGCGCATTGCCCGGGACATGCATGATGGACCAGCCCAGTCACTTGCGAATCTTGTCCTCCAGGCAGAGATACTCGAGCGACTTCTGCGCAAGGATCCCAATCT
>DAIDIX010000185.1 GCA_027451645.1 Candidatus Dormiibacterota bacterium
CTTGTCGAGGTCTACCGGAAGCAGCGGCCAGGAGATCCACCAACGCTTGACAATGCACGGAACCTCCTCAGCAACCTGTTCTTCAATGCCCGTCGCTTCGATCTTGGAAGGGTGGGACGATTCAAGCTCGACAAGAACCTTGGCATCCCCGAGGCAGAGGCACGTAAGCGGGCACATGATGCACTCAAGCATGTGCTCGACAATGAGGACTTCATCTCTATCATCAGGAAGCTCATTGCCCTGAACAATGGCACTGGCGAGGCGGACGATATCGACCATCTCGGCAATCGCCGTGTACGGGCAGTCGGGGAGCTGCTGCAGAACCAGTGCCGCATGGGACTTGTCCGCATGGAGCGCATCATCAAGGAGCGCATGAGCCTCTGCGATGCAGAGACTGTGACCTCTGCCAGCCTCGTCAATGCACGTCCAGTCGTCGCAGCAGTAAAGGAGTTCTTCGGATCCAGCCAGCTGAGCCAGTTCATGGACCAGACAAACCCGCTGTCCGAGCTCACGAACAAGCGACGTCTCTCTGCACTTGGCCCTGGCGGTCTCAGCAGGGAACGTGCCGGATACGATGTCCGGGATGTTCATCACAGCCATTACGGCCGCATATGCCCAATCGAGACACCTGAGGGACCAAACATTGGACTCATCGGCTCGCTTGCAACATTTGCCCACGTAAATGAATTCGGTTTCATTGAAACCCCGTTCCGACGTGTGTATCGCGACATCTCACCTGAAGACCGGCAGCTGCTCCTTGGCAGGAAGCTCACAAAGGACTATCCCGATGTGAAAGCTTCTGCTGGTGACACTGTTACGGAGAAGATGCTCGATGCCTTCGTAAAGGCAGGCACTGCAACTGTGTCCATTGAGCCATGGGTATCCTCAGACATCCAGTACCTGAGTGCGGATGAAGAGGACAAGTTCACTGTTGCACAGGCGAATGCTCCCATCGATGAGAACGGCCACTTTCTTGCACAGCACATTGCATGCCGAAGCCGACACACCTTCAAGGACCTTCCTGCATCGGAAGTCGACTACATGGACGTGTCGCCAAAGCAGACTGTCAGCGTTGCAACGTCCCTCATCCCGTTTCTTGAGCATGACGATGCAAACCGGGCACTCATGGGATCGAACATGCAGCGCCAGGCAGTGCCTCTCGTTGTTGCGGAATCCCCCATTGTCGGTACAGGAATGGAGGGTCATGCTGCACGGAACAGTGGTGAACTCATCACTGCAGATGTTGCAGGAACCATCATCGGTGTTGGCTGGCCAGAACCTGAGGCAAGCTCAAAGGTGGTGAAACTCAGGAACGGTGAGAATACCGGTACTGGTGTCCTTCTTCGTCCAGATGACGGAGCCCCTGACCGCTGGTACGGCATCCACAAGTTCGTTCGCAGCAATCAGGCAACGTGTCTCAACCAGCGGGTTGCTGTCATTCCTGGGCAGCACGTAGAAGTTGGGGATGTGCTCGTTGATGGTCCAGCAACGGACCATGGTGAACTCGCCCTCGGCCGCAATGTCCTTGTGGCATTCATGCCGTGGGAAGGCTACAACTATGAGGATGCCATCCTCATCAGCGAGTCTGTCGTCCGTGAGGACAAGTACACCTCGATCCACATCGAGGAATTTGAGACTGAGGCCCGTGACACGAAGCTTGGTCCTGAAGAGATCACCCGGAATCTGCCGAATGTCTCTGAGGAGAGTCTGAAGAACCTCAATGACCGGGGTGTCATCTACATCGGTGCAGAAGTTGGACCTGGTGACATCCTTGTCGGAAAGGTAACTCCGAAGGGTGAATCCGAACTCAGTGCTGAGGAACGTCTTCTCCGGGCAATCTTCGGAGAGAAGGCACGGGAAGTCCGTGACTCCTCACTCCGAGTACCACACGGTGAGCGCGGTGTTGTTGTCGATGTGAAAGTTCTCAGCCGTGAGAGCGGCCACGATCTTCCTCCAGGCGTCAATGAGCTCATTCGGGTGTACATTGCCCAGAAGCGGAAGATCAGCCAGGGTGACAAGATGGCTGGCCGACATGGAAACAAGGGAGTCATTGCACGCATCCTCGCCCTCGAGGACATGCCGTACCTCCCCGATGGCACTCCAGTCGAGATTGTCCTCAATCCTCTTGGTGTTCCAAGCCGGATGAACCTCGGTCAGGTGCTGGAAACCCACCTCGGCTATGCAGCCCAGGCACTTGGCATCAAGGCTGCAACTCCCGTCTTTGATGGAGCAACTGAGGAGGTCATCGAGCAGGAGCTTGAGAGGGCAGGACTTCCCAAGTCTGGCAAGCAGAGGCTCCGTGATGGACGAACAGGAGAATTCTTCGATCGCGAGGTGACTGTTGGCTACATCTACATGCTGAAGCTCGCACACATGGTCGAGGACAAGATCCATGCCAGAAGTACTGGACCGTACTCCCTCGTCACCCAGCAGCCTCTTGGTGGAAAGGCACAGTTTGGGGGCCAGCGCTTTGGAGAGATGGAAGTCTGGGCACTTGAAGCATATGGTGCAAGCCACATCCTCCAGGAACTCCTCACCATCAAGTCCGACGACATTGTTGGAAGGGTGAAGGCATATGAGGCGATCGTAAAAGGAGAAAACACCCTCGAAGCTGGCATCCCAGAGTCTTTCCGGGTCCTTGTCAAGGAACTCGAGGGACTTGGACTTGGAGTCGAGATCCAGTCTGATGACGAGAGCCAGATCATTCTCTCGGAGGATGACTCCTCCGATGTGCCAATTGATCTCGGCATACACCTGGAACGTGATGAACGCGAAGATGCAGATGAGGTTGGGAGATAACGCATGCTGAAGCTCGAGAATTTTGATGCGCTGCGGCTCTTCATTGCAAGCCCCGAGATGATCCTCTCGTGGTCGCATGGTGAAGTGACGAAGCCTGAAACCATCAACTACCGCACACTGAAGCCGGAACGCGATGGACTGTTCTGTGAACGCATCTTCGGCCCGACAAAGGACTGGGAATGCCACTGCGGCAAGTACAAGCGGTACCGGTACAAGGGAATCATCTGCGACAAGTGCGGTGTTGAAGTCACCAGAAGCAAGGTACGTCGTGAGCGCATGGGACACATCAAGCTTGCCTCACCCGTTTCCCATGTCTGGTACTTCAAGGGCATCCCGAGCCGCATGGGACTGCTGCTCGACATCAGTCCGAGAAATCTCGAAAAGGTGCTCTACTACATCAACTACATCATCACGAATGTTGATGAGGATGCACGAGCTGCTCTCCTTGCGAAGCTCACTCCGGATACGGATGAGAGAATTACGCATTATGCGGAGAACAAGCAGACGCAGCGCACTGAAGATCGGAGGACACTGTCCCTCCAGATCCAGGGCATCGAGAATCGGCTCCATGACGACATCCACAGGCTCGAGAACAGCAAGAAGTCGAAGTTCGATGCGCTCGATGCGAGTCTTTCAGCCCTTGATGAGCAGATTCATGCCACTGAGGGCAAGAAGGCGCCAGCAGCCATGTTCATCACTGATGGTGCAGAAAGCGAGGAAGTCGCTCCGAAGAGTGCTGTCATGAACGATGCACTCCTTGCGAAGATCGAGGATGCTGTCACTTCCTGGAAAGCCCGTCTCGACGAGGAGCATGCTGCTGCAGTTGCGAAGCTCGAGGAGACGACTGCTGCAGAGCTGAGGTCCCACCGGGAATCTCTTGCCAAGCTTCCTGAGGAAGTTGGTGAGGAGCCAGAGGATGCTGATGCACTGAAGAAGATTCAGGAGCAGATTGAACAGGACCGTATCGATCTCGAGTCACTGACACCAAAGATGCTTCTCTCCGAGATGCAGTACCGCGACTACGTCGAGCGGTTTGGAAAGGTGTTCAAGGCATCGACAGGTGCAGCTGCAGTTCGTGAGCTCCTTGCTAAGGTCAACCTCGAAGAGGAAGCCCTCACGCTTCGTGAGGAGTCCACCTCAACGACTGGCCAGCGTCGCCAGAAGG
>DAIDIX010000186.1 GCA_027451645.1 Candidatus Dormiibacterota bacterium
GAGTCCATTGAGAGGCTCATCAAGTATGAGGAGCCGTGGCTGACGCATGAGTGTGCCTGCGATTCCTAGACGCTGCTTCATTCCAAGGGAGTACCTCTTCACAGGATCGCCTTTCCTGCCCTCGAGTCCCACTCGCGCAAGTGCTTCAGTCACTCGTTCGTGCGGCAGTCCAGCAAGAGTTGCAAGTACACGGAGATTTCCTTCACCACTCAGGTTGGGATAGAAGGCAGGTCCCTCGATCATTGCTCCAACCTTCGGAAGATACTCCCGCGGTGACTGCATCGATGTTCCCAGGACAGTCCCAGTTCCGGAAGTTGGAGCGACGAGTCCAAGCAGCATGCGTATGGAAGTCGTTTTGCCTGCACCATTGGGTCCCACAAATCCTGTGATGGACCCCTCGGGAATGGAGAAGCTGAGATTGTCAACAGCAGTGAGGCTCCCAAACTGCTTGGTGAGGTTCGATACCTGTACAGCAGGCGATGCAGAATCCATCATCCAATTCTAGAGCGAATGCATCGAGAATGCGCTCGTTTGCACTTCCGGTTCTCCGGCTCAGAACGGGCGGTTGTGACGCGATTGCTCAATATGGCAAGATTGATCAATGAAAAGCTCAACTCCATCAACAGGTATTGTTGCCAGAGTGCGGTCCATGTACCGCCGCATGGTGCTTCCCTTCTATGTCCATCCAGAAGCCGGCGAGCTTGCTGGAGCTGCCGTGTTCGTTGCTGCTGCTGATGCAGCAACACGCATGCCAGGCCCCTGGATCGGCGCACAGGCTGCAGTGGCTGCAGGTGGTGCTGCATATGCAGCATTCCAGCACCGACGGGATTCACGGAAGGACAGGTCACTCGACTGACACCTCGGAGAGGGGGAACTGCTGCAGCATGCCCTGGACATGGGTGGCTGCACCATTCCCGCTTCCTCTGCTGTGGTGCAATGGATTCCATGCACTGCTGTGGTAGGCTCAATCGGAGACGTACTTGAGAGAAGGGGAACGACATCATGCCTGACCGTACCTTGGATGCGCTGATACGACATCAGATCACGCGATTTCTCACAGAGGCGCATGCTGAGGGGAAGGACATTTCTTCCCACATTGACGAGGCAGTTGACGAGTATCGGGCTGAGGAATACAAACTCGCACTCATTGTCACCTACATGAACCACAGGTTCGGGCTTCCCTCCTCTTCTCGTGATGAATACGCAGAACATCGGCGCGTTTCACTGGAGACACTCTGCTCGGAGTCAGGCGACATTGATGGAAGGCGTGCTGCGGATGCGTTTGCAGCAATCGGCGTGCGCTTCAGTCAGGTTGACCGTGCAGTGCAGCAGAGCATTGCTCCTGCTGTTGCAAGCTGGCGCAGTACCTGGCAGGAAGTCGCACGTGAATGTGGATTTCTTCCTGCAGTGCATGACCGGGGAATTGCGTAGCACCTCATGGATACTCCCACCCACTTCATCCGCACATTCGCACGGGACATCAGGCCAGGCCGGTACAGCATTGCATGGAATGCTACTGCAATCTCACGTCCTCAACATGCTGGACTGACCTACCGTGAGGCAGTCAGGGTAGCGACTGATGGACTTGATCCAGGATCTGCAGTCACGATCTACCGGGGACGAAGGCCAATTACCACACTTGTGCGGAATGGCAACGGTTCGCTTCATTCCCTTGATCACGCTACGGGAAGGGTCGATGGACAGCCTGGATTTCTCCTCGCACTTGGAAGCCACACTGACCTTGATCTCAACGTGTACGAGGCTCTTCCAGGTACCCTCGAAACCGCTGTCACTGCAGCAGGTCCGCTTCTTGCTGACCATGCGCATGCCACGACTGCATTTCTTCTTCAGCACATGCGCACGCTTCCCAACCTTCCCGCTTTTTTCCGTGTGAATGCGTACTACGGGGCTGGGGAATGGGTTGTCACACACCATGTCCAAAGGAATGGCAAGGATGCTGTCAACGTGACTGACCTTGTCGAGGAGTTTCATCAGCTGCCTGCTCCTGACTTCCGGTCACCAGTCACGCGTACTCCGCGCACGCTCTAGGGGCATGCCGCTTCAGGAGAGGCCAGTTCCCCTGCTGCTCTCCATGCTTTTCCCCCCCAGATGAACATCATCCCGGCCAAGAAACTCTGCAAGCCAGGCGAGAACACCATCCTGTCCTGTACGGATATGGTCCTCAACTTCACGTCGTGTCTTTCCGAGCCCTTCCCGGATGAGGGGTGCGAGCGAGTAGGAATCTGTCGTAAGTGTGACTCGTACTGTGTTTCCTGAAGGCGTGAAGGTAATCCGGCCGTCCGAAGCAGGCCTGCCATCGTGATTCGATGCATACCAGTGGAAGCCGCTTCCCTCCTGATCGAAATGGAATCCGTCTCCAGCAGCAGATCTTCCCATCAGCCAGATGTGGAATGCTGCCCGTGCTGTGTGGAGCGAGGTTTCAAACATTGCTGCAGACTGGATCACTGACATTCCCCCCTTCATGCCATTTCCAACAATGGCTGCACCATGTGCTGTCCTCCTCCAATGGTATACATGTCATGCTCCTGTCAGAAATGGAGGACTTACTCCGTCCTTCGTATCGTGATTGAACCGATGAGCAGGACTCCGATTCCATATGCGAGAACAACAAGGAGGTCCCGTGTCGCCTGTGGTGTCCAGTCCGGATGGAGAAGGATCTCCTTCATGGCATCGAGACTGTACGTGAGCGGCATGACATCTGCAAACCACTGGAGTGCAGTAGCCATCTGTTCACGTGGCACAAACAGTCCGCACGTGAGAATCTGGGGAAAGAGAAGGGCAGGCATGAACTGCACAGCCTGGAACTCGCTCGATGCAAAAGCGCTCACGAGCAGTCCGAGCGTTGTTCCAAGAAATGCTGATGCAGTGGCAATCCCGACAATTGCCACTCCGCTTCCTGCCACAGGAACCTGAAGAACAGATAGTGTGAGCACTCCAGCAAGCACGGCCTGGACAATGGCCACTCCCGTAAAGGCAAGTGCATAACCGAACATGAAGTCGAATTTCGAGAGTGGCATGGTCATGAGCCGATCGAGCGTTCCAGATGTGCGCTCCCGAAGGGTCGTCACTGAGGTGACGAGAAACATCATGACGAGGGGATACAGGCCAAGGAGCAGCGGAGCAACTGCATCGAACAGCGGACGGTTGTCCTGGAAGATATATTTCATGAGTGCAAGGAGCACGCAGGGAACAACAAGGATGAGTCCCACTGTTCTCGGATCATGCTGCAGCTGGCGGAGGACCCGCAGGGCTGTGGCGAGAATGCGGTGAATGCTCATGATTCATGTGCCTCAACGAGTGCAAGGAAGGCATCCTCCACCCTTCGTGTTTTCGTCTGTTCCATGAGAAGACCGGGAGTCCCTTCTGCAAGGAGTCTTCCTTCACGTATGAGAAGAAGATCATCACAGTGCTCGGCCTCATCCATGACATGGCTCGAGACAATGAGGGTGGTTCCCTTGGCAGCGAGAGTACGGAAAAGGGTCCAGAGATCCCGTCGGAGGAGAGGATCCACACCGGCAGTTGGCTCATCAAGTATGAGAAGTTCTGGGTATCCAAGAAGTGCAATGCCAAGAGAGACACGTGCCTGCTCTCCCCCGGACAGTGTTCCAGACATCCTGTTCCGGAGTGGTGTGAGATGGACATCCTCAAGTGCCTGCTCGACATCCTGCCTGGACCTGCTGCCCATCCTGGCAAAGTATGCAAAATTCTCCTCAACGCGGAGATCCCGATATATGGAAAGTCCCTGGGTCATGTAGGCACACTGATTCCTGAGCCGTGGATGGCCAGCAGGAAGCCCAAGGACCGTGATTGCACCCGACGTGAGCCGGCTTCTCCCCACACATGCACGGATGAGCGATGTCTTCCCTGCTCCACTTGGTCCAAGAAAACCTGTGATCTTTCCACGGGGAATGCGTGCAGTGATGTCCGTGAGAATCG
>DAIDIX010000187.1 GCA_027451645.1 Candidatus Dormiibacterota bacterium
TAGCCGTACATTGGCATTGCAGATCCTCCTCAGGGTCCAATGGATGCAGATAATGTATACCAATGCACTACATGTTACAAACATGGGACTGCGCATGAGCAGAAAGCGGGAGGGTGGTGGCGCGCCTGGAGGGACTCGAACCCCCGCACCCGGCTCCGGAGGCCAGTGCTCTATCCACTGAGCTACAGGCGCACAGTGACATATTGAGTATACGGGGTCTCCAGCATCCTCGTGCGAGATGAAATTTTGCAGAAGGATCACAATGGATCGTGACCAGCAGTGTGCAGCAATGGCAGTGCTCAATGCACAGCATTGGAGCTGCACGAGATGTGTGGAGGAGGGCCTGCTGGAGCATGCTGCTCCGGTATTCTCAGGCACAGGCGCAGAACGCATCCTTCTCGTGGGACAGGCTCCAGGCATTGTCGAGGTGGAAACACGCATGCCGTTCAGTGGCAGGGCAGGAAACATCCTCATGCAGTGGCTCTGCAGGGCAGGATTTCAGGATGCAGCAGAGATCCGGGAGCGGATCTACTTCACATCTGTTACGACCTGCTACCCCGGGCGAGCAAAGAGCGGATCTGGTGACAGGGTGCCCTCCAGGCGTGAAATTGCGCTCTGCAGCTCCTGGAGGCTCGAGATACAGCGGATCCTGTTGCCCGAGCTCATCATCACGGTAGGAGGACTTGCTCTTCGCGAGTATCTTCCAGGAGCAGTACTCTCTGAGGCAATTGGTTCCGCATTCTCCTCACCAGGTGATGGGGGAGTGTCAATCGTCCCCCTGCCCCATCCCTCCGGACAGAGCAGGTGGCTCAATGATCCACACCACCGTGACCAGCTTGCTGGAGCCCTCCAGAAGATAGCGGATCACCAGCTGCATGCAGGAGCGTGTACCAACCGTTCACAATGAGAAACGTATGGTAAGATACACCGCTGGACGGCTGTGAAGATGTACGAGGAATACCGTGGCGAAAACCAAGCAAGACTCTGAGAAGAAGCGTCAGGAAGAAGAAACAGCACCGACTACCGAGACTCCTGCCACTCCAACTGTGGGAAAGTCTGCCGAGGCGATCCTGGAGCGCATCTTCGCACCAAAGCCAAAGGCATCTGCAGCTGAACAGGCAGAGCGGGCACTGCGGCATCCAAAGCAGCTCATCTACTGTGCTCTTTCCAACAAGAACTTCTACTGGCGGGCACATATCACGAAGTTTGTGCTCGATGAGGGACATGTGCCCATAGTACCTGCCATGATGTTCGACTACTACCTCCTCAATACTGTCCCCAAGGAGACTGTAAGGGAGTCCTTCAACAACCTTATTGTCCGCTGCGACCAGATGTGGGTGTTCGGCAACCTGTCGCTCGGAGTGAAGGTCCAGATTGGAATTGCAAAGCGGCTCCGGAAGCCTGTACGGTACTACGACATCACGGATCTTCCGTACCGTCTCGTGAGCATTCCTGAGGCTCTTGTACGGGAAGAATAGCTGCACCACGATCCCTGCAATGCAGGATTGGTCGTGCATGCCTGATCTCAGCCAGTACAATAGTGGGTAGATACTCACTTTTGGTGCAACGATGAAACGTCTTCTCTATGTACTCGTCCCCGTTCTCATCATTGGGGGCATCTCGACTGCAACAGCTGTCCGTGCAGAAGCCATGTCAGCAGCGAAGCATGAGGCAGCTGCACTGAAGGTCACCATCCGTACCTACGAGACGGAAGGGCTTTCTGCCTCAAGCATTGCACCACAGGTTTCTGCACTTGCAGCAATGGACAGGGTGTTCACGCTCCCAGTCTGGACTCCCTCATGGTGGACCTCATCAGCACCGACTGCAGTCGTCTCCATCCGTAGTGAAGTCCAGCAGAAGTGGTCCGCATCTGTCACAGCAGCGAGAGCAGATGCAGAAAAGCAGATTACTGATCTCACCACACTTACCGGGACGGATGCAAAGTGGATACCGTCATCACCGGCTCCACCTAGCTCCTCTGCGTGGGTCGCAGAACTCAATACAGCATCAACACCCAATGCGCTCAATGCACTCACATCGAGCTGGCAGAAGAGTGTGGCGAACCTTCAATCCACAATTGTCACGACACAGAGGGAGGCGACCCTTGCTGCACAGCAGGGCCCCACAGGTCTCCTTGGAACTGCCCACAGGCTTCTTGCCGATGCTGCCTCTGACCATCTCGATTCCGGAAATCTCGGCACACTTGCAGCACAGTTCCAGCAGGAGATCCAGAGTGGAGCCGATACGACCCAGACCTCTGCCCAGCTTGAGGCTGCAGAGCAGCAGGTCCAGGCAACGATCTCTCTCAACAACCAGGTGTTCACCACTGACCGGGCCACGATGCTTCTTGTCAATCAGGCTGAGGCGGAAGGAACTCCAGGTGCACAGCAGGAAGCAGCGTCCTATGGTGCACTCCACGCGCAGTACATTGCAGCATCCACGACTGCGCAGCTGCAGCCGCTCACTGCACAGTATCAGGCACTGCAGGCTACTGCCCAGCAGGATCTCCAGGCTCATGTGTGCGGACACACGGGACTGCCTCAGGGGAAGGTCATCACCATCTCGCTCACACTGCAGGAGATGGTGTTCTACGATAACGGCTGTGTTGCGAATGCTACCCCTGTGACTACAGGGCGGCCAGGCAGACCCACTCCTCCTGGAACCTTCTATGTCTATGATCACCTGTCCCCATTCCACATGATTTCCGGGGACCCGACATCATCGCCGTTCTGGTATCCGCCGACCTGGGTGACCTGGGTCATGGGATTCTACAATGCACAGGTGCCAAAGTGGGAAGGGTACTTCATCCATGACGCATACTGGGAGCCGAGCACGAACTTTGGCCCGGGAGGGGAGTACCTTTCAACAGCAAGCCATGGATGCGTCCATACACCGCACAGTGTCATGCAGTGGGCCTACAGCTGGGTGCCGAACGGAACTCCGGTCATCATTTCCCAGTAGCTGGGGATGCATCATGCATCCTGTACACGGATCGTCTCCCGGATTGCGGAGAGGGTCAGATGTGTAACTGCCTCAAGCATGTGGAGAGCGTCATCAGGAGTGTGTGCAGTCCTGTCAGCTGGTCGGGCCATGACCTGGGCATACAGGACCGTTCCCACTGGAAGAGTGATGAACACTGCTCCATTAAGGGACAGGTCATCAGGTGCTACTGACCAGATGAGGGAGGATACTGCAGGGTAGCCATGGTGGGTTGCAGAGGTGACATGGAGAAGGGTCTGGTGAGGATCAAGATGTGCCTTGATGGTCCTGGCTGTTTCCTCATCCTCGCCGTACGGCATTCCCTCCTCAGGGGGTAGCTGCACAATGGATAGTGATGCCACAACATCCGCAGTCCGGTATTCAAACGCCTCTTCTGTTGGAGCACCACTTGTTGCAGCTTCTCCAGGTGCCCACGTTTCAGGGAGATCGAAGTCAATGGTGTATTCCTGCATGGTCACAGTCTAGACGACACTGTGCAGTGCTGGCATGGAATCAGAGCCTCACGATGACATCCCGCTCAAGGGATGCCCGTGCTGCACTGGCAAGCGATCCGAAAGTCGTGGAGCGTGTTGCATGCTCAATCTGCCGGAGCATTGCATAGGCGTTCTTCACAAGACGGATGAGGTCGCCGATATCCGCACCTTCAGGAAGGTGAATGGCATCAAGGGGAACCTTCGTTGCCCATGCATATACTGCATGGACATAGTCGAGCGATATTGGTCGTCCCCTCGGGATATCGTAGAGGGACTCTGCACCTTCAATTGCATGGAGCATGCGTGTCATCTGGGAGCTGACACGATGCAGGGCAGCACTTGGCATCCGGGGAGAGCGGTAACCGCGATCCGGGCTCCGTTCCTCGGAGACGAGAAGGGAAATTGCTGTGGCGCATTCCTCCGGACTCAGCTCATCAAAGACATGGTGCTCAATTGCCATGGCAATGAGCAG
>DAIDIX010000188.1 GCA_027451645.1 Candidatus Dormiibacterota bacterium
ACAACTGACATGAACAGAACCATCATCCGCAGTGCAGCTGCTGCATTCACCTTCACGGCAGCACTGCTATCCACATCACTCCACGTCGGTGCTGCGAGCGTAAGCCCATCCCCATCGCCTCTTTCCTTTTCCACTCTGCAGCAGTCACTCGAATCACGGATTACTGCACGGGAGAATCTCCTCAGCACACTCCAGCTCCGCGTCAACTCATCTCCGACCCTCACAGGAAGTGACAAGAATGCACTCAATGCAATCATCAGCCACACCCAGTCAGGGATGACTTCGCTCATGACACAAGCACAGCAGGCAACAACTGTGGCCACCCTGAAGACTCTGGCGAACGAGATGGTTGTGGACTACCGTGTGTATGTCGTGGTAGCGCCTCAGGTGGATCTCACTGTCATTGCAGACAGGGAAGCCTCCGTGTCCAGCCGCCTCGCAAATCTCGAACCCGCAATCCAGAATCTCATCACCCTCGAGCAGCAGCGCGGGAAGAATGTCACCAGTGCGGAAGCAACCTTTGCTGACTATAAGGCAAATGTGGGCAATGCACAGGAGCAGATTGGTCAAGTGTCGACTGCAACACTGCTTGGCGAGACGCCGCAAAGCTATCCGGGAAGCACCACAGTTTTCCAGGGAGCACGCACGCAGCTCGAGAGTGCGAGAACTGATTTTGGCAATGCATGGAGCGATCTGAAGTCACTCATTTCTGATCTCAAATAGCAGTACTGCCTCACACAATGGAACGCCAGGTCTGGAACCATCCGGACCTGGCGTTCATGCAGCTGCTGGCCCAGGTTCAGTCAAGCACCCGCTCTGCCGGATGGCCATGGGCATCCCTCGAACCAAGCCCGATCTCGCGAAGCTCACCCGTGTGGACATCGAAGACAAAACCGCGCACCCTCCGGGCATCGACATGTGGATCATCCACAAGCTTGTGGTATGAGTCACGGACATCCTGCTCAACATCCCTGAAGCCGTGGGGGTACCATGCAGGACGTACTCCTCCAGTCTCCTCAAGCTCCGCAAGAAACGCCTCATTGTCGAGACCTGACATGCCGCAGTCCGTATGGTGAAGAAGCCAGATCTCCTCGGTATCCATTTTCCGCTGGGAAATTGCGAGGGATCTCAGCATGTCCTCTGTGACTACGCCACCAGCATTCCTCATGATATGTGCTTCTCCGAGATCAAATCCGAAGATCTTCATGGGATCCAGCCGCACATCCATGCATGCAACTACAGCCACTGACTTCCTTGGCACTGCATTGGATTTCGCCACACACGTCCTCCTTCTACTCACTATTGCGCAGGGGCTGCATTGTTCCCTGCAGTACCAGCTTTGCAACCTTGCCAAGATCAGGTCAACCGCGAACTGGCAACTGTTGCGATTGTGTTACCACAGGAGTACACACTGCGACATTTTGGTACGATCAGCGCGGTTACACATAGCAGCACCCCCACTGTTTTTTCTACCTGTAAAGAAGGAGCCGAATCATGCCACTCTTTGGCGAAGTCCATCGCGAGTTCATCGCCCGCCCAGATGCAGCAAAAAGCCAGATCCTCTACAAATGGCCAGACATGAACATCCGGAAGTTCACCCAGCTCACTGTCGAGCAGGATGAGCTTGCTGTCTTCTTCCGTGATGGCCGTGTCCAGGGCACCATTCCACCCGGAAGAGTAACGCTCGACAGCTCCGAGATACCCTTTCTCGGACTCCTTGTCGATGCAGCATCCGGAGGAAACCTGTTCCGGACTGAGCTTTACTTCATTTCCACCCACGAGTTCCCTACTCTCCCCTTTGGTGGTGCAGTCGACAATGTCGTTGATCCGGAAACCGGTCTTGCAATTGGTCTTGGAGTCTTCGGAGACTATTCACTGAAGATCGTTGAGCCTCAGTCCCTTATCATCAATCTCGTGGGAACCCAGAATCTCACAACGAATGACCAGATCACCGACTGGGTACGGGAACAGCTTCTCAAGGTGCTGCGTACCGATGTCGTTGCAAAGATTGTGAATGACAAATGGCCAATCCTCGGAATCGCGGCCCACACGACTGAAATTGAGCAGACTGTGCTCACGAATTCGCAGAACTACGTCAACACATATGGCATCCAGATCGTCCGGCTTGGCAACTTCACCATCTCCATCAAGCCGGAAGATGAGGAAACACTGAAAAAGTACCGCAAGGACATCCAGTACACGAAACTCGCTGGCGGCTTCCAGCAGTACAGCGTTGGTGAAGCACTCCAGGGAATTGGATCTGGTGCTTCCCAGGGGGGTGGCGGTGAGGCAAGTCCTGCCATCCTTGGTCTTGGACTTGGACTTGGGGGCATGGCATACGGAGCAGGGAGCCAGGCTGTGCAGCAGGGTGCTGCAGGAGTCCAGGTTCGATGCCCGAAGTGCAATGCGCTCAACCTCGAGAATGCCAGGTTCTGTGCAAGCTGTGGAGCAGAGCTCGGAGCAGCAGCCCCTGCTGCACCGGCTGCTGCCATGATCGAGTGTCCGAAGTGCCATGCAGAAAATGTCCAGGGTGCGAAGTTCTGTTCGAACTGTGGCGAGTCACTTGCAGCCCCAGCACCAGCACCAGCTGCTGCTGCACCGGCTACAGTCGCCTGCCCCCAGTGCGGGACGCAGAATCCTGAAGATGCAAAGTTCTGCTCAAACTGTGGGCACCAGTTTGGTGCACCGGAGCAGCCCCAACAGTAAGCGTGCACCGTCCTGCATCTGGGAAGCAGGTCTTCCCCTGCAGGATGTCGAACGTCGAAAGGAGACATCATGGAAACAACACCGCCAAATCCCATGGAGGAGCCAGCTCCTCAGGAAGGGAGTGTTCCTGCTCCCGAGCCATCACCTCCGCCTGCACCAGCACCACAAGGACCAGTCGGAGCACAGCCACTGCAGCCATCTCCTGTGGCCGGGACTGTTCCCCATGGAAGTCCAGGCAAGGAACCTGTGATGGCTGGCGACCAGCGGCAGCCAGGAACTGGACTTCCCATTCAGCCAGGACCTGCACAGTCCGTGTCTGGACCGATCAGTGCTGCAGGCATCAACATCACGACACTGGCCATCGGATGCCTGGGAGTTGTCATCGCAGTGGTGCTCATCTTCCTTGTGATTTCATTCCTGACGCATCACCTGTAGACAGTTCTGCAGATCCAAAGAAGGGGACTGTGCTGGATTTCCGGAAAATCCTTCACAGTCCCCTTTCGCCTGCCGGCTGCGTTCATCAGCCCCGTGCACTCGCATACGCCTGTGCACCCCCACGCCGGTTCTCTCTCGGGGGACTCTTCACCCTATGGGTCGTAACTGCATATCTCCCCTCGCCAAGGAGACCATGGACAGCTCGTTCGAGGGCAGGTGAGGGATTCACACAGAACTCATCTCCCAGGGTGATTTCGTCCACACGATCTTCTGCACTAATGGCAAGCACTACTGGCACATCGCCTCGATGCTGCTGAAGGGCCTTCTTCAGTGAAGCCAGCTGCCCGATCTCTGTTGCCTCGATTGCAATGGAGACCACGCTGTTTCGCTTCCATCCAAGCAGTCGGGGATCATCGAGCGCATATACCGCTTCTGCAAGGATCTTCGGCCGCTCTCCCTCCTGATCCTCCCGCTCAGATGCATCCTCTCCCTGACTCTCCACCTTTCCCCGGATGATGACGACAGAATCCTGACGCATGAGTTCGATGCATTCATCGAACACCCTCGTAAAAACCACAACCTCAACACTTCCAGTCAAGTCCTCAAGCTGGAGAAACGCCATCTTCTGGCCAGTTGTGCTCCTCTTTGGCACAAACGTCCTGATATCGCGGATCATGCCTCCCACCTGGACGACGAGACCATCAAGATGCCGGTCAAGTTCTGCAAGCGCTGTATCTGTCCGTTCGAGGAGCTCGTCACGAACCG
>DAIDIX010000189.1 GCA_027451645.1 Candidatus Dormiibacterota bacterium
GGGGTGAGGGGCACTACCCGGGGTGCGCTTCTCCTCATTCTCTGTGGCGCAGCAGCAGCAGGACTCCTTGCAGAGACGATTCGGCTCTGGATCCTGTATCCACGCCCCCTGCTGGGAGTGACCGACTTCTCTGCAGAGTACTGTGCTGTACGGATGGTGCTTTCTGGGCATGCCTCCTGGATGTACTCCTTTTCCCATCAGCTGCAGTGCCATGCTGCACTCGGGGCACCAGCTGGCAACCAGAACAATCCCTTTCTCAACCCCCCTTCTTCCCTCTTCCTGGTCCTTCCCTTTGCCAGGCTCTCCACAGAAGCAGCATATCGGGCATGGTCCATCCTCCAGGTGCTCGCTACGCTTGGGACTGTCATCTCGATCCTTGTTCTTGAGCACAGACGCATGCAGAAGGTGGGAGCTCTCCGAATGGCTGTCATAGTTCTTGCCATTGCAGGAAGCACTGCATTTGCGCTCCTCGTTCTTGAGGGACAGTGGGATGGCCTTGATGTTCTTGCACTTGGTGTCTACTGGTGGGGGTACCGTCGTGGCCATCCCCTCGTTGGTGGTGGAGTACTAGGCATTCTTGGAGTCATGACAAAACCCCATCTCTTCTTCGGCATTGCTGCCTTCCTCATTGGCACGAGGAACTTCCGTTCCGTTGCAGCAGCTGCTGCTGGGGGAGCTGCTGCATTCCTCAGTGGAGCAGCATTCGGCGGAGTAGCAAGTCTTGTCGGATTTTTCCATGCGAGCGTGGTGTTCAATCCCCTCCCTGACTCGCTCGGGTGGCTTGGAGCTACGACGTCCTGGCTTGGCATGGGACTGCCAACCTGGATTCTCACAGCAATCGGATGTTTCATCTTCATCATGGCTCCGTGGGGGCTCGGACATGCAGTGCGGAGGAATGGGGAAGTGCTTCCCCTTGCCTTCAGTGGAGCAGTTGCATCCTCGCTTCTCCTTGCTCCGCATGTCCTTGGACATGACTGCATCCTTCTTGCCCTGCCATTTGCTGTACTTGCTGCCCAGACGTGGGAGGGTGTGGGATTTCCTGACCATCGTCTTCGCAGGGTGCCACTGGCAGCTGTGGCATTTGCAGGATGGTACCTGCTCATCATCACAATACGGTTCGATCTCGGAAACACGACACAGGCATTTCCTGGCCGTTTGACTCCACTTGTCCTTGCTGCCATTGCTGTGGGATGCATGGCACTCATGCAGCCTGCATTGCTCTCTCGGAAAAGGAGCCACGCAGCAGCGGGGACAGTCCAGTCCTAGAAAGGGAGCCTGTCCGCAAGCTGGGGAGCAATCTTCAGTGTTGCAACGATGTGCTGGGCAATGTCATCGAACACTCCTTCCCTGCTCACATTCACGAGCCATGAATGCTCAGCAGAGAACTTCTCGATGATGGTTGCACTGCCAATGACTGCCATGCCGACATGGACACTCGGACCATTGCCATCGGGATAGACAGTACCAAAGAGCTGCTGCACGGACTCTACCCAGCCAGGAACCTCTGCAATGTCCTGGAGCTCATATCCGCCATCCCCGAGGACAAACTCCACCTCGATCTCTGCAAGGGGATCCGGATCAATGAGCTGGTGGGGACAGTCATCGAGATCCTCGTCATCGTGGTAGAGTTCGCACTCCCTTCCTGGACCATATGTCGAGATGAAGGTCATGAGGGCATCCCAGGCGAAGCTTATGTGGGCATGGTACCTGGTGGGAGCGTCTGGTCCCTCAAGACGGACTGTGCATTCGAAGCGCCGCTCACCAATGCTCGGTTCCATGTCATGGCGCATGTCATCGACACGGAGTCCTGCATTTGTCACTGCCTCGAAGATGTCTGCGACAACATCCTCATAGGCAAGGAAGTGGTGGTCTGCTGGACTCTCGGGTCCTGCATCGGAGAAGGCATTGCTGTGTTCGTCAGTCACGGTTTGGGAGTCCCCCGGTGAAGATAGGTGCGGACGATTCCCTCAAGTGCAGTTGCCACGATGAGCGCCACGAAGGTGCTGACGAAGGCGAGCATGATGGACGGTACAGCAGGTGCAAGGAATTTGCCAAAAGTGGCTCCTGCTGCTGCTAGTGCAAGTTCGCACATCATGGCAACAAGGAGGATGACTTGAAGGATGAGCATGTCTTCAGTCTAGCCAGATTCAGGGTGTCCTGTCGTATCAGGAAGGAGATCCTCCTGTGTAGGACGGAGTGCTCCTGCAGGGATGGTGCCAATGCGGCCAGCACGGAAATCGGAGAACGCCTGGGCGAGTTCTGCATGGCTGTTCATGACAAACGGCCCTGCAAAGGCAATGGGTTCCCGGATGGGCTCGCCGCCGAGAACAAGCACATTGAGCTCCTGGGAACGGGACTCCTGGTCCTCAGCAGCTCCAAAGTCGATCGTGTCGCCTGGACCGAAGACAAGACAGTCTCCCGTGGTTATTGCTACCCTGCCACTTCCTGCCCAGCCATTTCCATGGAGCACGTACAGAACGGCATTGAACGAGGTGTTCCACGGTATGGATATGTGTGTTCCTTTCGGGACACTCACATGGGCAAGAGCTATGGGAGTATGCGTCACACCAGGGCCCCGGAATCCGTCAATCTCTCCTGCAATGACCCGAACAAGGGATGCGCCATCGTGTGATCCAAGGAGGAGAACCCGGGATGCGCGGATGTCCTGGTATCTCGGAGGAGACCACTTCTTTGCTGCAGGGAGGTTCACCCAGAGCTGGATGCCGTGGAAGAGGCCGCCAGATGCGACGAGCGCCTCCGGTGGTCGCTCGATGTGAAGGATTCCAGCACCTGCCGTCATCCACTGGGTGTCGCCATTCGTGATGAGTCCACCACCACCCACGGAATCCTGGTGCTGGAAGGACCCGTCCATCATGTATGTCACTGTCTCAAAGCCCCTGTGGGGATGCCAGGGCGTTCCCTTCGGCTCACCTGGTGCATACTCGATCTCCCCGATCTGGTCCATGTGAAGAAAGGGGTCGAGGAGAGCGAGATCGATGCCTGCGAATGCCCGCCGGACAGGAAAGCCTTCACCCTCGAATCCCTGGGGTGCATGGGTACGCTGCAGCACAGGTCGGGGAACCCGTGCCATGTCGAAGGAAAGACGCGGAAGAACAGTGATATCAGGAACAGTGACTGCTGGCATTGCAGGTACCTCGTTACAGGAGACTCACGAGTACTCTACCCGATGCCCTGCTCCATGAAACGGGAATGACTGCTGTGGGCTCAGTGGGGTGCAGTGAGCGTCTTGATATCCTCGACAATCCATCCCTTGTGGGCAAACCACCAGACATTCTCCATGAGGGTCATCTCACGGTCGATGGCAGCAGAATCAACCTTCGGGTCCCGCCTGTATGTCCACAGCTCATCCCACGTGCGCACAGTACTGTCACCGCTCACCACAGCAAGGCTCTTGTCATCGCGCTCAAGCTGCTCGCCCTTGAGAGTGAAATGCACAGCAATGTGCTCAAGACCACTGATGACACCAGCCTTGGTTATCCGCGCATCCTCAATCTCGAGTCCAGGAAACAGGTGGTGGAGATGGTGTGCCTGATCCTCCGAGATGGCTGACTGGAGTGCAGCCTCCTCCTCAGGAGAAAGCTCGTTTGTGCCGAGATCCGCCTTCTGGCGGACTCGGGCATTGTGGATGACATCGAAACATTCCCGTGCAATGGAGACAAACTGATGCTCGTCAAAGGTGCTGTCGACAGCCTTGATGGGAGCAAGATCGACATTGCCCTCAAGGGCTTCTGGCTTTTTCAGGAACTCAAGCTGCATCTGCTTGTCTGCAGCTGCCTCTGCATTCATGTCCTGGACAATTTCACCGTAGCCGCGGCTCAGCATGCCACTCATAGGCATGTGCTGGGCA
>DAIDIX010000190.1 GCA_027451645.1 Candidatus Dormiibacterota bacterium
GGAGGATTCGAAGGAGATGTGCGGGTCCCTGGTTCAGATAGTCGTGCTCATGGGTGCAATGGGTTCAGGAAAATCAAGCACGGGAAAAGCGCTTTCTGAGCTTCTTCCCCACGAGTTTGTCGACAATGATGCGGAACTTGCACGGCGCCTTGGCATGGCTACTGATGCATACAGTGCCATGTACGGCATTGACGCACTTCACCGTGAGGAGCATGGCATGTTTGCTGCTGTCTGCAGGGAGAAGGGGCAGAAGATAGTCTGCGCTCCTGGGAGCAGTGCCGAGTGGCTCACGCCGGAAAGCTTTCCCGGGAACGCAATTGGGGTATGGCTCGATCTCGCACCGGAGGTCCTGTGGGAGCGTATCCACTTCGGCTCTCCGCTGCGTCCACATCTCCTACTCGCAGACCGGGATGCGTTCTGCTCAGAAACAAGGCACCGGGAACCTCACTACCGCTCATGTGCCAGGATCATTCTCCATGGGGAGTATTCTTCGCCTGCAGTTGCAGCAGCCCTCCTTGCTGCTCTTCTCCAGTGAGTGGAATGCGTCAAGAGCACCAAGACGTCCACAGTGCTGTGCGATAATACGACCAGGGCATGAATCGCAGAGGGAAGCATGCCTGATTGGGGGGGGAACATGCAGGAATCTGACCGCATAGCTGTGCTCAATCAGATCCGTCCGGGTATTGACCGGCTTCTGAGGGAACTCAGGCCGGAGATCGAGCTTGACAGCTATGCAGGCATTGTTGGCGATGATACAAGTGGCCGCATTCCCACACTCATGCTGCGGGCTGCTATCAATGCGCACAGGGCTGAATGCGGCAGGGCGAAACTCCCAGTCATATTCATCCAGGGTGCATCGGATGATTCCCAGTGGGACAGGCTCAGGGTTGCCTTTGCGAAGCGGCTCCACCTCCTGCAGCCGCTAGACCGGAGCAGGAAGCTCCTTGTTGTGACAGAAGGAGTCACTTCCGGTGCATCCATTGCACGCCTTGGCAGGCTGCTGAGCTCCCAGGGCTTCAGCTTTGATGTGGCAGTTGTGGATGGGTCAGGCATCAGCCGACACCCCATCGAATCGCAGCCAGCCCTGCAGCTTCCACAGCGCGAGGCTGTGGATCTTCTCCTTCGCATGACATCGGATCCTGGCCGGTACGGAGCCACAAGGACTGCACTCCGTGCGTATGAGGAGCTCATCCAGCAGCACCATGTACCTGTGAATGAGCTCATCAGGTTCGAGGACAGGGTGGAACGAAGTGGGCTTACTCCTCGACGGGTTTCCCGCCTCAGGAGCAGGAGTTTCCCAGAACCTCCAGTGGATGAACTGCATGCAGCTGGCATTCCGAGGGTGGCAGTCGACTCGCTCGGCTGGCCTGTCTCGACTCGCCACTTTGCTGGTCAGCGCAATGCCCGACCTGTACGGGACAGGGTGGATCTCACAGGACTGAGGCAGGAGAAGTTCACTGATTCCATGGTTATCAGGGACAACCCCGAAGTCCGTGCTGGTGTGCAGCAGACACGCATGGCGATCCGTGACATGACACCATCTCTTCGCACTGCAATGGAATATCAGCGTGAGGAGATACCAACAATCCTCCCGGGGATGGTGCACCTTCTCCAGCAGCTCAGCTCGCGGATTCGTGCAGATCAGTACAGTGTCATCATTGGAGATGACACGAGTGGCAGGATTCCAGCACTCATGGCTGCACGGGCAATCAATGCATACCGTACTTCAGTGGGACTTCCCAAGCTTCCTGTCCGCTTTGTTGAGGGGACATCAGAACCACGTTCGAAGGGCCAGCAGAAGTCATTCCGGAAGTTTGATGCACTCTTTGCAAGTCTCGATCCCACAAAGAGGGCACTTGTTGTAACTGAGAGCATCAGTGGAGGGCGGAGTGTTGCGAGCATTCTCGAGCGGTGTGCTGAGAGGGGTATTCGTGGCGACATTGCGACACTCGGGGGAACGACGACAGACAGGCTTGCATCGTATGCTGCAGAAGGACGGTGGCCAGAAGGAACGCGGGGATTCAGTGGGTCAGGTTCAATATCGTGCATCATGAACCGTCCCAATCTTTCAGGACTCCGTCAGGACCGCGAGAAGTTCAGTCAAAATATGGCCAACAGGTTGTCGAAACACCGTGCATCCATCAATGACACGCGGAAGGATATCGTCTTCAGCACTCCTGAACTGGTTCAGGCAATCACCGCACCGTACACACCAGAGCTGCATGGCATCGATGACATGTCACGGGATCTCGCAAAGGTTCTTGCGAAATACAGCAGGACCATCACTCTCGGAAAGCTTGGCATCATCATCGGCGAGGAACAGTCGAGACTTGCGACACTCTTCATTGCCAAGGCTGTCAATGCATACAATGCAGCCCATGGCCTGCCCAGGGTTCCCGTTCTATTCCTGCCAGCATCGCTTGACGAACATGCTGCGGGTTTCGATGGTGCAGTTCTTGACACGATACCCAGGAGGCAGCATGCCCTCATTGTCACTCCAGACCTTGGCGAGCACACCTACCTCCATCCCCTCCTCAAGACATTCCAGGACCGGGGTGTAGTGTGTGACGTGGTCTCGGGAGTGGTTCCAAGGGAGACGCGGAAGTGGTTCATCGAGCACCGTCTTCTTGCTTCAAGCAGCCGCATTCTTCTTGGCGATATTACCCAGACGTACTGGGGATACGGTAGGCGGCGTGCGAAGACGAAGTGGTTCCAGTCGTCAGTAGGCAGGACAGATTACAGTGGCATTCTCACGACAGAAGGGAAAAAGACCCTGCTCAGGGGCGTAGACAGGGACTTTGTTGTCCCAGTCCGGAACGCGATACGCAGTGCAGCCGAGGAGTGCAGCAGAAGCCTGGCCTAGCTACTGCTGGCGCCATGCATCCGGCGGGTGGGTATATGGTGTCCACTGCATTCCGTCCCAATATCTCAGTCGGCCTGAACCTGGTGCAGCTGGATCTGCATACCAGCCGGGAGGAGACTGCTGTGATCTGCTGGCAACCTGCAGGGCTATGCCGCAGTTTCCGCAGAATGCATCTCCGTATTCAATGGGTTCTTGGCAGTTGGGGCAGTACATGTGCTCTCGAAATCATCGTGGAGGGAACACGTCGTTAGTGTATCACTGGTATTTCGTGCCACACGCAGTGCAGAAGAGGAGGTGGCGCGGGTTTGGTGCTCCACAGCTGCGGCAGAAGTTGTTCTTGCGTTTCCAGGCGAGTCCAAGGCGCTGGTCAAGACGCCGTGCATAGAAGTACAGGGTGATGATCATCGCGTAGGAGGAGAATCCCAGAAGTAGTCCGAGGAGGACGACAATCACGCTCGGAGAGCTTACGAGGAAGTCGTACATGCAGTGCATCACCACTGCAGCTCCAAATCCTCCCACGAGAAGCCACGGCTTTCCCCTGCCCAGCTTGCAGTGCGCAACAGTGAATCCGAAGACTGCACAGGTCGTGGCATGGAAGAACGGGTCGAGCAGGATGCGGAATACGCCAACTTTGCCACCATGTCCAACGAGGTAGCCGAGATCTTCGAGAAGACTGAATGCCTGTCCGCTGAGAGCGAAGTAGATGATTCCGCCCGTGTAGTCCCTGAAGAATCGCCGTTTCCAGATGAGGAGAAGCACTGGAATGCTCTTTGCGCTTTCCTCGATGATGCCGACCATGCTGCTGCACAACGGCAAGCTGTTCATGGTGGTGGGCGCGCCCGGCGGATCGCGCATCATCACCGGCGTGACCGAGGTGGTGCTGAACGTGGTCGATTTCGGAATGAACGCGCAGGACGCCGTCGATTTTCCGCGCTTCCATCATCAATGGAAGCCCGATAAACTCGAGCTCGAAAAAGGC
>DAIDIX010000191.1:0-1592 GCA_027451645.1 Candidatus Dormiibacterota bacterium
GTACTTCATGCAGCAGGGGAAGCATGCACTTGTTGTATATGACGATCTCAGCAAGCATGCGGATGCATACCGCCAGATATCCCTGCTCCTCAGGCGTCCGCCTTCACGTGAGGCATACCCTGGCGATGTCTTCTATCTCCACTCACGACTTCTCGAGCGTGCAGCCCGCATGGCAGACAAGGAAGGGGGCGGCTCACTCACAGCCCTTCCCGTCATCGAGACGAAGGCGAACGACGTTTCCGCCTTCATTCCCACAAATGTCATCAGTATCACAGATGGACAGATCTTCCTTGAGACAGATCTGTTCAATGCAGGCGTACGTCCAGCCATCAATGTCGGCATATCTGTTTCCCGTGTTGGTGGAGATGCACAGACGAAGGCCATGAAGCAGGTCGCAGGACAGCTCCGCCTTGACATGGCCCAGTTCCGTGAACTCGCTGCATTTTCCCAGTTTGCTGCAGATCTCGACAAGCGGACCCGGGAAAGTCTCGAGCGGGGACAGCGGATGACAGAGATTCTCAAGCAGCCCCAGTATCGTCCCATGCCGTTTGCAAAGCAGGTCATGGTCATCTACGCAGGTACCCACGGCTTTCTCGATGGCATTGCCATCGAGAAGGTAAGGGAGTGGGAACTTGGGTTCACACGGTTCATGGACCATGAGCACAAGGATATTGAAGAGACGATCACGAAGGACAGAAAGATCGAGGATGCGACAGCAGCTTTGCTCGATGCTGCAATTGCAGAGTTCAACAAGGGGTTCGCTGGATAGATGGCAAGCTTAAGGGATCTCCGGAGGCGCATAAAGAGCGTCACGAGTACGGAGAAGATCACGAAGGCGATGGAACTTGTCGCAGCTGCCAAAGTGCGGCGTGCACAGGACCGTGTGCTCAGGGCACGCCCGTATTCGGAACATCTCGAACAGGTCATCGTGGACATGATCAGAAGATCACGGAACCTGCATCATCCCTATGTCACTGCGCCTGCAGGTCCGCGGAAGCTTGTCATTCTCGTGACAACGGATCGTGGACTGTGCGGTGCACTCAACAGCAACACCATGCGAATTGTCCTGCAGGAGATGCGGGAGCATCCTGAACTTCCCTGGCCAGTTGTTGCAATTGGCAAGAAGGGGAGGGACATGATGCACCGTCTGGGCAGGAATGTCGTTGCAGAAGTGACAGGACTCGGTGACCGGCCCCATGTGGCGGACATTCTGCCAGCAGTGCATGCAGCAATGGAGGAGCTTGAGGAAGGAAGAGTAGATGAAGTTGACATTGCCTATGCCAGGTTTGCAAGCCTTGGCCGACAGGTTGCGACAATGAAGCGGCTGCTTCCCGTTGACCTTCCTGATGATGTCGACCAGCTTCCGAGCGATTTCGACTATGAACCCGAGCTCGAGACACTTCTTGGGGAAATTCTTCCCCGGTATGCTGAGGCAATGGCCTATCAGGCAGTGCTTGAGAATGCAGCCTCTGAGCAGGCTGCAAAGATGCTTGCGATGCGGAATGCATCGGAGAATGCAAACGATCTCATCAAATCGCTGACGCTCACTGCAAACAAGGTGCGTCAGGCGAATATTACCCGCGAGCTCATGG
>DAIDIX010000191.1:1602-3835 GCA_027451645.1 Candidatus Dormiibacterota bacterium
AGAGCATGATGGCACAGGACGCCACCAAGTCAGGAACAGGAACAGTCGTGCAGGTCATCGGGCCAGTCGTGGATGTCGAGTTTCGCGGTAAAACTGTTCCCGATATCCTCGATGCGATCGAGGTCATGGTTGGTGACCGACGTGTCGTGCTTGAGGTCCAGCAGAATCTGGGAAATGGTGTTGTCCGTACCATTGCCATGGATACGACAGATGGCCTTCGCAGGGGAGAGCCTGTCACTGCAACAGGGAGCCCAATCATGGTTCCCGTTGGCACAGATACCCTTGGCCGCATGTTCAATGTGGTAGGTGACCCCATTGATGGCAAGGGTGCAGTACCAAACATCCAGCGTGCACCCATCCACCGTGAGCCACCAAGCCTTGTTGAGCAGAACACGGATGTCCAGATCCTCGAGACAGGCATCAAGGTCATTGACCTCATCTGCACCTTCTCGAAGGGCTCGAAGATTGGACTGTTTGGTGGAGCTGGTGTTGGAAAGACAGTCATCGTCATGGAGATGATCCGCAACATTGCAAAGGAACACAGCGGGTATTCTGTCTTTGCAGGTGTTGGGGAACGTACCCGTGAGGGTCGTGACCTGTATGGCGAGATGGAGGAGTCTGGCGTTCTCAACCAGACATCCCTCGTGTTCGGACAGATGAATGAGCCGCCTGGTGCACGTGCACGCATTGCACTTACTGGACTCACCATTGCAGAGCACTTCCGGGATGAGCTCGGCTCTGACGTTCTCCTTTTCATTGACAACGTCTTCCGCTACACGCTCGCAGGTGCAGAAGTGTCAGCACTTCTTGGACGCATGCCAAGTGCAGTCGGATACCAGCCGACCCTAGCAACGGAGATGGGTGACCTCCAGGAGCGTATCACGTCGACCCAGAAAGGCTCGATCACCTCAGTCCAGGCAGTGTATGTTCCTGCTGACGACTTTACTGACCCTGCAGTGGCAACAACATTTGCCCACCTTGGTGCCATTGTTGCTCTGAGCCGGCAGATTGCTGAAGTGGGCATCTACCCGGCTGTCGATCCGCTCGAGTCCGTCTCCAGCATTCTCGATCCTGCAGTCGTCGGTGATGAGCACTACCGGGTTGCCCAGGGCGTGAAGAGGATTCTTCAGGAGTTCAAGGAACTGCAGGACATCATTGCCATCCTTGGCCAGGAGGAACTCTCCGAGGACCAGAAGACGACAGTGGCCCGTGCACGCCGGGTCCGGAACTTCCTCTCGCAGCCATTCTTCGTTGCTGAAGTGTTCACTGGCCGTTCTGGAAAGTACGTTCCGCTTGCTGAGACAGTACGCGGCTTTGGTGAAATCCTTGATGGCAAGCACGATGCACTTCCCGAGGATGCCTTCTACATGTGCGGTGGCATAGATGAGGTGCTTGAGAAGGCGAAGGACATGATGAAGACAGGAGTCGAGATCACGACAGCTCCATCGGAGACGCCAGAGGAAGAGCCTGTTGCAGCTGGAGCAGGCGAGTAGCCAGGCAGAAGGAGCAGTCATGTCTGAACCGATCAGTGTCCGCATCATCACTCCCGAGGAAGTGCTGTACGAGGGTCATGCCGCATTTCTCCGGATTCCGGGCCTGGAAGGGGAGTTTGGTGTCTTTCCAGGACACCAGCCAATGATGACTGTGGTGAAAACAGGGGAGCTCAAGATCATCGAGGACCATACTGAGCACTATCTGTTCGTCTCAGGAGGATTTGTCGAAGTGACACCCGATGCAGTTGTCGTCCTTGCAGATGTGGCTGAGCGGGTGGAGAACATCGATCCGAAGAAGGTGGAGGAGGCTCGCTCCAGGGCTCAGGCTGCCCTCGAACAGAACGCAGGAGATCAGGCCGCAGCCGCTGCCCTTGAGAGGGCACTGTTCCAGATGAAGCTCCATGAGGCGCAGCAGCACCGGAGACGTTCCCGGGATGATCTAGCTGGGCACCTCCAGCATCCGCCCACGGAGAACTCGTGATGACAATGCCTGAGGAAACAGTTGAGGAGATGGAGCCATCACGACTCCGGGCAACAGCACGGACTCTGTACCGGCCCATTGAGGGCATCATCTTCCGGGAACGTGCCTTCAGCAAGCGCAACCAGAACCGGTTCTACCCCTATCTCGAATGGCCAGGACCAATCGCCTATGCACATCGGGGTGGCGGAGCAACACATCCCGAGAACACCCTTGCTGCATTCGACAATGCTGTATCCATCGGTTTTACGTATATCGAGCT
>DAIDIX010000192.1 GCA_027451645.1 Candidatus Dormiibacterota bacterium
GGGAGAGTTGCATGTTCATAAACCTATAGTTCTTTACTAAACATGCATACAGTATGCTCCTCCGCTTCCAGATTGTCAGGAGGGCGGATACGTGGGGAAGGGTGGATCCCACAGTTCTACAGGCTGGCTAGAGGAACACTCCAGGTTGCACGAGTGCCGCCATCAGGGTGGGGCCCAATCACGAACGTTCCATCATGCTGAGATGCCCGAGCTGCAAGGTTCCTGAGTCCGTTTCCTTTCGCATGGCTTTGAGGTATTCCAGTGCCATTATCGTGAACTGAGATGGAGAGGTCTGAGCTGGATGTGCATGTGATGGATACTGCAGTCGCATGTGCATGGCGGGCGACATTGGAGAGCATCTCACGCAGTACCCGCATGCCTTCCCCCCGGAGTTCGGGCGATATGTGGTCGAAACTGCCCTCGAAGTGGACACGTGGCCGAAACTGCAGGATACGCGAAGCTTCAGCAACAATGACGAGCACCTCTCCTGGAAGTCCTGTCAGTTCAAGATTGCCGTACTCAAGGCCGAATATGACACCTCGCAGCTCCCTGGCTGCTATCTCGATATGTGTCATGACCTCTTCAAGCACCTGCTGCTCCCGGCCGGATCCAAGCTTGTCATGGAGTCCCTGGAGCATCATGCCAGATCCGAACAGCCGCTGAAGGACAGTGTCATGGAGATCTCTCGCTACCCGCTCCTGAAGGGAGCGGAGCTCGGAATCTCCCATAGTCCGTTCAACTGGTGCGAGACCGTCCACGACAATTGGAGGATCAGGAAGGAGATGTTCCGAAATCAACACCACACTCTGTGTATGTCCTATGCGTTCCAGAGCAGTCGCAGTTGCATGGGCGAGCTGTTCAATGAGGTGTATTTCCGAAGGTGTGGCAGCATGAAGACGACTCCAGTACACTCCAATGGCTGCAACGGGCTCGCCGATGCCGATGGGGACCATGAGCAGGCTCTTTACAAAGGTAGGTCGATACGCCTCGTAGGGCACACGGTCATCCTTCGTAATGTCGGGAACTGCTGCAACATCGCTGTGAAGCATGGCCCATCCGCTGATGCAGTTCGTAAGCGGAAATCGCTGACCTTTCCAGAGTGGGCTCAGCGCATCCTCGTCTGCGTAGTAACAGGTGTCCTGCTCCCGAAGGATGAACGTCGCACCTTCTGCCTTGAGGAGTGCTCGCGCTGACTGCCGCACTACTGCCTGTATTTCCTCCAGTGACATGGCGCGAGCAAGTCTAATGTGGCATTCACCAAGTAGCCTACTCGCTGCTGTGCGACTGGGGGAAGACATGTCGCCAGTATCGCATGATGTGGGTTTATTCGTCTCGCTGTCATCATCCCGTGGCTTTTTCTGGTGTGGTGGCACCAAGGGCAATCGGAGCTCCTGATACACTTGCAGGGCAGGTCAGCAGCGACAAGGAGAAGGGATGCAGCACGTCGACATGTTCACTCGTCCACGAGAGGCAACCATCCAGTTCAGCGATGTGTTCGGAGCAATACCCGGGATGGAACACTTTGATGCGAGTTCCCTCTACGATTTCGATGCAGAGCTCACAGCACAGGTCCGAAATGCTGGCAAGTTTCATGATGCACAGTTTTCGATTGGCTACTGGCCAGAGCTTGGTGACTATGGGGCAGTTCTCCTTGAAGAACTCCGCAGATACCAGCAGCATGAGATCCAGCGCAAGGATGCAGCAGCATCTGGTGTTCCTGAGCATCCTGATACGAAGGTTCTGCGGCGGTCAGTTGACAATGCTGTTGTCGCTGTCGTGAACTGTGCTCCACGTACTCACATACATCAGGAACAGAACCTAAATGGGGATGAGTTCCACGTAGCACTCACTGAATCCGGACTCGAAGTGTATGCACAGCTCCCCTACTTTCGGGGACTTCAGGCACGGGGATGGATCAAGGAATTCTACCGCATACCCAATGATTCGGGGGCATGGCCAGAAGGAGAGCAGTTTCGCTCCTCGTGTGTCACCCAGGTACGCTCAAACACCAGGGTGCTTGTTGAGGAAGCGACCTCAGTCATACCGTCCCTCGATCTGCCAATTCGCGTTGCATATGTGGACAAGTTTGGCAATGTGAGGCTCGAATGCGCTGAGCTCGGCATGCTGCAGGAACACCTTGTTCCCGGCAATACAGTCCGACTCGAGATGGAAAGTGGCAAACGTGGAATTGTTGCTCATGTCGTGAACAGGCTCACGGACATTCCAGAGGGAGAAGTCGGCCTGTACAGGAATCCTGCTGATGATCCTGCAACTACGGGCCCTGGCTATCTTGAGTTTGTGCGGCGTGTGAGCAATCCGAATGGTCACACTGCCCATGCATATGCGACGCTCATCGCAGCAACAGGGATCGAGTCAGGAATATTCACTCCTGCTGTCTGGAGGGAGTGCGCCCTCTCGATATCTGCATAACTGCAGCGAGATTCCCTCAGTGTGAAATGAGCTCCTTAGCCCGCGTTGCAGAAGTCGCCTTCGCATCGTGGAGAAGAGCTGCAAGCTCAGGAACTGCATGCATCCTGACAGCAAACTGGTACGCAAACAGGCCCGGCATGCCATTCGCAAGAAGTGCTGCATACCGGAACAGCAGACGAGCAGGTGCTGATCGGGGCAACACGAGCGGAACTGGTGCAGGGATGGCATACACAGCATCCACCTGGAAGCCTGACTGCTCCAGAAGACGGCGAAGGGAGTGGAGCGTGAAATGCCATCTGCTGGAAAGGGACAGTATGCCTTTCTTCGAGTAATTGAACTGACCGAGGAGGAGCATGAGCCGAGGAATGATGAAGCTCACGTTCCCTGTGGAGAGGAGCAGGCGTGTCGAATGGGACCCGGATGTCCTGAGCCGTCCGCTGAGGTCTTCCAGAAATCGTGATGGGTCCTCAACGGTATCGAGGGTGTCGAGGAGGAGTATCCAGTCAAATGACTCCAGAGAGTCATGATGACTGTTCGCTGCATGATGACCGTGGAGCATGTCGTCGAGGGAACGGTGGATGACAGTATTGCCCCTGCTGCGAAGTGCTCCTGCAAGATCACTTTGGGGATTCCCGAGATCAAGAACACGGCTGTTTTTTGCGATGAGCTTTGCTGCGACTGATTGTGGAGATAGATACCTGGTCTTTGACATGCGCGGAAGAGCTGAATCTGGCCCCATCTTTTGGGAGACATCAAATTTCGGATCGTAGAAGATGTTCCATCTCTGCACTGCGAATTTCAGGGTGGACATGATGACATCGCCTGCATACTCCATCCCGTTCACGTAGCACACCTCATCACCGTAGTGGGTAGGTATCCCTATTTCACTGATTCGTGCTCCACTTGCAAGCAGCTGGATGATGATCTCTGTGTCGAAGTGGAATGCATTCGTGTTCTTTGCAAAGGGAATGCGTGCGAGGCTTGCGACCCGATATGCACGGAAGCCCGTATGGTACTCGGAGAGCGATGCATGGAGGATGAGGTTCTGGAAGAAGGTGAGAATCCGGTTGCCGATGTACTTGTAGAGAGGCATCCCGCCCCTGAGTGCTCCAAACGCTGTCTGCATGCGGGACCCCATGACTGCATCTGCAGCACCAGAGCGGAGTGGCTCGACAATGTCAGGTATGAGTTCAGGCGGGTACTGGGCATCACCATGGAGCAGAACAACAAAGTCAAAGTGCTCCTCAATGGCGTACGCATACCCTATCTTCTGGTTCCCACCGTATCCCTGGTTCTCTGGATTGGTGAGGACAGTTACCTCAAGCTCCGAATGCCGTTCCCGTACAGCTGAGAGTGTTGTGAGAAAGGTGTTGTCCTTCGAGCAGTCATCGAGCAC
>DAIDIX010000193.1 GCA_027451645.1 Candidatus Dormiibacterota bacterium
ATGAAAGAAGCTGTCAGCAGGAGCAGTGTCGTGAGAGAGGCTGTACATCATGTTCCATTCATCGGGCAGACACGGTTCCCCAGGAGCATCGCCAACAAGCACTGTCCAGCTTCTTCCAGTCGGGTCGGGCTGTGTCTCACACCGGATATGGCTCGCATGAGGCTGGCTTGCCCGTGCTGCATTCCAGCGGTCCTCCTCAAGCTTCGTTGCAACATGAACGACTATCTCCTCAACCTCTTCACCGCCCATCCGTGCAAGTGTCAGGGCAGGAATGATGGAGCCAACATTCGTTACCCAGATTGCCCGGGAAGTGCCAAGACCTTCCAAGGCCTCGATGAGCGGAGCAACACATGCGCGATCGTAAAGTATGCCCATGTGATCTCCGCCTGGATGGCTATCCCCGCTGCACTGCAGCGACTGCTGCAAGTACTGCTGCCCGCTTTCTCGGATCATCGACAAGATCCTGCACATTCCGTGCAGCATCCCATGCGTTGGCAATGGCGACAAGTTCCGGGTGTTCCTCAATGAACGCAGTGGTATAGGTTCCCTTGCGGAACTCCTCATTCTGCATGATCGCAGCATGGTATGGAATGTTCGTTGTCATTCCTGTTATGACGTACTCATAGAGAGCACGCTCCATGCGTCGAATTGCCTGCTCTCTGGTACTGCCCCACACTATGAGTTTCGCAACCATTGGATCGTAGTGTGGAGAAACCGTACCTGGGCCTGCAAGTGCGCTGTCAACCCTCACGCCAGGACCTTCCGGAGCATGGTAACCACGGACAGTTCCGGGAGCGGGAAGAAATCCCTGGGCATATGCTTCAGCATTCACTCTGCACTCGATGGCATGGCCATTTCTCCGGATGTCCTTCTGCGTGAAGGGAAGCTCTTCCCCTGAAGCAACACGGAACTGGGTCTCCACAAGATCGATGTTCGTAACAGCTTCCGTAATGGGGTGCTCTACCTGGAGACGTGTATTCATCTCAAGGAAGAAGAATTCACCGCGACTGAAGATGAACTCGACAGTTCCAGCATTGACGTAGCCTACAGCTGCACCGGCCTTCACTGCTGCTGCACCCATCTGTTCCCGAAGCTCCTCAGTGATGACAACAGAGGGTGTCTCCTCAACAATCTTCTGGTGCCTTCTCTGGATCGAGCACTCCCGTTCTCCGAGGTGGACAACATTGCCATGGGTGTCTGCGATGATCTGGATCTCGATGTGACGGGGCTCGGCTACATACCTCTCCAGGAAGAGTGCCCCATTGCCGAATGCACGAAGTGCCTGGCTCTGTGCAGTCTCAAAGAGCCGTGACAGCTCCTCAGGAGTTGTGGCAACATGCATACCGATACCGCCACCTCCAGCACTTGCCTTGAGGAGGATGGGATAGCCTACAGTCTCAGCAACTGCCTGTGCTTCCTCGACAGAGGTGAGAAATCCGCTTCCTGGAACGATTGGCACACCTGCAACACGCATCCGCTCACGGGCACTCACCTTGTCACCCATTGACTCGATGGCTTCTGGAGAGGGACCGACGAACGTTATCCCTGCTTCACGGCATGCTGCAGAAAATGATGCATTCTCGCTGAGAAAACCGTAGCCGGGATGGATGGCTTCCACCCCAGTCTTCCGTGCGACATCAAGGATTGCATCGATATTGAGGTACGACTGCTGAGGCTGTGGCGGACCGATACAGTATGCCTCGTCAGCAAGCGCCACAAATGGTGCTCTCGCATCCGCCTCGCTGTACACTGCTACACTCCGGATCCCGAGGTCCCTGCATGCACGGATGACTCTGCAGGCTATCTCGCCCCTGTTGGCGATAAGGACAGATGACAGCATGGCCTACTCCACAAGGACGACTGGATCGTCTGGCTTTACGACACTACCTTCCTTGACGTACACCTCTTTCACGACACCATCCCGGCTTGCAACGATGTCGTTCTGCATCTTCATTGCTTCGAGAACAGCGACGACATCTCCCATCTTCACTCTTGCCCCGACAGCAGCATGCACCTTGAGGATGAGTCCCTGCATGGGAGCAACGACAGTTCCCTCTTTCCGCTTCCCTGGGGACATCTTCGGGGCTGCAGTTCCCGCACTTCCCTCAATGATGGCTGCTACACCCGACCGTTCAAGGATGCGAACATGGTACGTTTCCCCATCGACCTCGACAGTCATCTCCTCAAAGGATTCTTCCTCGACAATCTCCTCAGCAGGAGCTGCTGCGTCTACAGGAGCTCCCGAAGGAGATTCCTCCAGAGGAATGACCTCCTCCACCTCGACAGCATCATCAGGGAGCCGTTCCGGAGTGAGCTCACCGTGGGCGTATGCAAGATACAGTGAGGGATACATTGCGTACATCACTACAGATGCATCTGTCACAGGAACATCTTCCGCGTTCAGCATCTTTGTTGCCTGGGGAATGCCTGGCTCAAGAACATCAGCAGGGCGGCAGGTGATGGGCTCCTCCATCCCGTTCACAGTCCTTTCCACGGACTGGCTGACATGGCCAGGCGGATGGCCGTAGAGGCCAAGGAAGTAGTCCTTGATCTCCTGTGAGATCTGGACATACCGGTCTCCCTCAACGACATTGTAGGTCGCCTGCATGGCTATGATTTCACGGAGTGGTGTCACCCAGCTTGGCTCACCCATATCCTCACTTACAGCAGCTGCTTCCTTTGCGATGGAGGCAAGCCGTTCCGCGCTGAGTTCCTCCAGCGACTGGAGATGCTCAAGGACTGCTGGAATGCTGCTGACAGGAAGTGCTCCCTCAAGGGGTGCTGTATCATGGCGCCAGCGGAACGGGTCAAGAACCTCCTCATAGAGTCCGAGAAGCGATGCTGTAGCCTCCTCGGCCGCATGCCGGGCATCTGCATCCCCTGCAGCAAAGCTCACCTTCGTCTCGAGTCCAGGGATGACTGACTCCACTGGAGGAGCAGATGCAGCGCTTGACAGAGCGGGAATGCAGGTGTCGATGAATGTCGCCCCGGCATCAATGGCTCCAGCATAGGCAAGGGGTGCAATGCCCGTAAGCATTGAGGATGCAATGCCACAGGGCACTCCAGCCTGCTTCACACACGCTGCAACGAATTCCCTTGCCTGATGTTCACTGAGAATGCCAAGAGGATCGTAGACTGTTATCCGTTCGCACCCAGCATCAGCCATGGCTTTTGCAGTGGCAGCAAGCTTCTTTGCTGTGTAGGACGGGGTGGGATTGTAGACAACATAGCCATCGACATGCTGCTTTGCATGACGGGCGCGCTCGATGAGGTGCTGGACAGAATCGAGATTGTTGAGACTGTCATACACCCGGATCCAGTCGACTCCACGATTGTGGAGTTCCTTCACGATGGTGTCGATGACATCGTCGGGAAGATGGTGATGGCTGAAGCCAACCTGACCTCCGAGAGTCACCATCATGGGAGTGCTGGCGATAGCGCCACGAAGCTCGCTGAGCCTGTCGAATGGGTCCTCTCCGAGAAAGCGGAGCGATGCCTCGAAGGCTGCACTTCCCATGACATCGAGAGCAGCAAATCCGCAGCTGTCGAGAGCTCGTGCGATCTGCACAGCATGTCGTGTCCGGAGCCGGCTCACAAGGAGTGCTTCCTGTCCCCACCGGAGGGATGTATCGATGAGAGAAATCTGGTTCATGTCTTGCATTGTACCGGAGCGCTCTTCCGTTCCTATGCCCTGCCTTCTGGAGGAGCCTGCTGTCATCCGAAGAAGACCGAGCGGCGGTCCATGAGCTGTTGCCGGAGGCCATCCTGGATTGTACCCCTGACGAGTTCTGTGACATCCATGATGTCTGCAGCGCG
>DAIDIX010000194.1 GCA_027451645.1 Candidatus Dormiibacterota bacterium
CTGCTCGAGAGGGGTCCCATGGCACTCGGTGGAACGCTGAGGTAGAAGACATGGTTGTGGTGTCCACCCCGGTTCGTATCGATGTCATCGAGCACCTCGATGAGGGGCTGGAGGCCGTTGTCACGTACGACATCGATGGTTACGAACTCGATGTTCCGTGAGAAATTGTCCCATGCCTCCTGGTTGAACGGCAGTCTTCCGTACTGGATGACATTCTCACGCATCTGGTTGCGGTACGTTGTCGAGTCGGATGCAGATCGCCCAGTTGCTATGACATGGAACGGCATGGGGAGCTGTCCCTCAAGGGAGAGTGCATAGAGTGCAGGAATGAGCTTCTTCCGTGCAAGATCCCCTGTTGCTCCGAAGATGATGAGCGTGCACGGTGATGGAATTCGGCCCTGGTGGAGTCCAGTTTCGAAAGGGTTGCCGAGTATCTGGCCACTCACGAGCTGTTCCGCATCAATGGAATCCACTGTGCTACTTGCCCTCCTTGCCACTCTGCACCTTGACTGCATGACCTCCGAACTCGTTTCGCAGTGCTGCAATCATGCGGTTTCCGAACTCATCCTCACCCCGGGAGGAAAAGCGAGCCATAAGCGAAAGGGCCAGGACAGGAGTCGGAATGGAGGTGTCGATCGCCTCAAAGACAGTCCACCTGCCCTCACCGGAGTCATTCACCCAACCCTCAATGGATTCGAGGTCAGGATCATCTGCAAGCGCACGCTCAGCAAGTTCAAGAAGCCATGAGCGGATGACGCTTCCCTGGTTCCAGAGGTGGGCAAGTGCATGAAGGTCGAGATTCTCAAAGCGCTTCGAGTTGCGCAGCAGCGAGAATCCCTCTGCATATGCCTCGAGAAGTCCGTACTCGATGCCGTTGTGGATCATCTTCGCGTAGTGGCCAGAGCCAACTGGTCCAACATGGAGAAAGCCATCGGGTGGAGCAAGTGTCGTGAAAATGGGCTTCGTGTAGGAGACTGCTTCCTCATCACCGCCAACCATGAGGCAGTATCCGACTTCGAGCCCCCAGACGCCTCCACTCGTTCCTGCATCGATGAAGGAAACCTTGTGCTCGCTGCAGAGTTCTCCATGATGCAGGGAGTCCGTGAACTTGCTGTTCCCTCCATCGATGATGATGTCTCCAGCAGAGAGTAGGGGAAGGAGTGTGCGGATAGTGGATTCCGTGGGATCTCCAGCAGGAACCATGATCCAGATCACACGTCGGGGAGCAAGGTGGCTGACAAGTTCCTCAAGTGAGGTTGCTGGTGTTGCACCGAATGCCTCGACTGTATGTCGTGCATCCTCGCTCATGTCATACGCCACAACCTCATGGTTTCCGTCCCGTCTCAGGCGGTGCACCATGTTGCTGCCCATCTTGCCCAGTCCTACAAATCCTAGCTGCATGATCAACTCCTTACATGCTGTGAAACGGACAGATGCTGTGCAAGGTTGCGCAGCACACGTGCAACATCGTCATGGCAGTGAAGACGGATGACACGTCGTCCATGGGAAATGAGAGAGGTGAGATCTCCCAATGCCTGGCAGAGCTTGAGCGTGTCGAAGGTGTAGTCGCTTCCAGGGATCATTGCATCATGCTCTGCATTGGTCACAACCTGGATGTAGAGCCCCGTATTCGGCCCCCCCTTGTGCAGCTGTCCTGTGCTGTGGAGGAAGCGGGGACCAAAACCCAGTGTCGTCGCAATGCGCTGGGTATTCCGAATGACTGCCCGAAGGGTCTGGAGGGCTACATACTCGTCCTTGCGGAGCGGCACATATGCCTGGAGGGACACGTAGTCACCTTCTGCTGCTTGGGAAAGAAAGGAGAGAAGGATATCTTCGGGAGTGGTCCCCTCAAGGGAGGTTCCGCTTACCGTGCAGGAGGAATTCTCGATTGAGGTGACTCCTGTGGGATCTTTGAGGCCGTTCGCCTTGATTCCTGCAAGAACGGTGTTCGTGTTGTCCTTCGATTCCTTCACATTCGGCTCATCAAATGGATCAATGCCAATTGCTGCACCTGCTATTGCAGTAGCGAATTCCCAGCGGAAGAATTCTGCACCAAGATCGTAGGCATCATGCATGGCAATGCGAATGACAGGATGGCCGAGAGACTGCAGCTCATCTCCGAGCTTGAGGACATCGTCAGGATCGGAGTCATGGTGGAGAATGACAAACAGCCGGTCGCTGCTGTAGTGTCCGGGAGTGCCAAGCGGTTCATCGCCTATGGGTATGAGGCCCTTCCCCTCCTTTCCTGTGCTCTCAGCAATGAGCTGCTCAGCCCAGAGTGAGAATGAGGATATTCGGGGTGAGCACAGAATGGTGATCTTGTCCCTCTTTGCCCGGTAGGCTCCCGCGAATGCAGCACCAAGGAGAAGTCCGGGATTGAGGCGAGGTGGAACATCACCGTTCGAAAGGTGGGCAGCCTCCTTCGCACGTTCAAGAAGGACTGCAGTGTCTGCACCCATGAGAGTGAACGGCACAAGGCCGAAGAAACTCAGAGCAGAGTACCGTCCTCCAATCGTTGCTGGATTCTCAAAAATGGCACGGAAACCGTTTTCCTCAGCAAGCGTCTGAAGTGGACTTCCAGGATCAGTGATTGCAATGAAGTGCTTCCCGATGTTGCGTACGCGCAAGTCGAAGTACAGCGCATGGAAAAAGGCGAAATGCGACCTGGTCTCAAGGGTAGTTCCGGACTTGCTCGCAACGATGAACACTGTTGACTTGATGTCGATGGCATCGAGGAGATCCTGGATCGTGTCAGGATCAGTTGTGTCTATGACGTGAAGGGTGGGAAAGCCCTTCTGCTTCCCGAAACTCGTACGGAACACCTCTGGACAGAGGCTGCTTCCACCCATGCCAAGAAGGACAATGTCACGGATTCCTTCCTTGACAAGATCATCCCTGAGTGCTGCAAGCCGCGGAAGGGCTGCTTCCATCGTGGCCATGACATCGAGCCATCCAAGTCGGTTCGTAATGACCTTCTCGTGGTCCGGATCAGTTTTCCAGACAGTAGGATCATGCTTCCAGATCCTCCGTGCCGTTTCCTGGTCATGGAGTGTTGGAGCACCATCTGTGATGGCTGGCTCAAGTGCTGCGTGGAAGCGTGCGAACACTCCACTCTGGCTGCTGTCGGATTTCTCAATGATCCGCTCAAGGAGAAGGTCGAACGATGCTGCAAATGAATCAAGCCCCTCCTGGAGGAGCTGGCTTGTGACTGCATCCATGTCAATCCCGTGATCCCGCAGCATGCTGATCGTGGATTCGGCTTCATCGACATTGTGGATGAGCGACTTTGCTGTGGAGCCGTGATCAGAATATGCCTGGAGTGTATTGGCAGGCATGGTATTGACTGTGTGGGGAGCAAGGAGTCCATCGACATACATCACATCGCTGTAGTCAGGATTCTTCGTACTCGTACTTGCCCAGAGCGGCCGCTGATAGAAGGCACCAAGTGACATGAGTGCCTGGAACTCCTCATCCTCGACACACTTCTTTTCGAAGAGCTGGTAGGCGAGTGTTGCATTCGCAATTGCAGCAGTTCCCCGTAGCGGTGCAAGGACATCCTTCGCTGAGGGATCCTGCTCGATTGCAGCTTCGATCTTCGCATCAACAAGGGTATCGACACGGCTCACAAAGAACGAGGCCACGGAGTGCACACGGAGATGACGGTTGTGGTTGTGGCGCGAGATAAGTGCATTCGTATATGCATCGATAACCTTCTCGTACATCTCAAGCGAGAAGATCAGTGTCACATTGATGTTGAGACCATCAGTAAGGCATGCCTCGATTGCAGGTATGCCCTCCTCTGTCGCAG
>DAIDIX010000195.1:0-232 GCA_027451645.1 Candidatus Dormiibacterota bacterium
CATGGTGCGTGTACCTGAGGTAGTAGCAGTCATCCGCGATTGCATCGAGGAAGTAGTAGCCAATGTGGCATGCCTTCTCGAGAAGGTCCGTGACATCACTCCAGAGAAATGGCTGGGCAAGCCGGAGTGCGAGCGGTACTGGTTCCTGGAGGTCCTCCGGACGGGAGATGACAGGAAATTCCTCCTGCTGGAGGATGTCGAGGACACCGTGGAAGGAAAGGGCCTGTGCATC
>DAIDIX010000195.1:242-3763 GCA_027451645.1 Candidatus Dormiibacterota bacterium
TCCCCGAGGATGATGGTGCGGGAAAACCGTTCCCTCCACTCCCGGGAACTGGCAACTTCCCGGAGCATGCGGACAGCAAGCTCGAAGGTGCCATTGTAGTACTCGCGGAGGAACCGGACATCGAGCAGCACGGAGGAGTGCTCCCGGGAAAGCGGGCTTGTTGCCGTGAGGAGCTGCTCCGTGCGGAACACGGGGCCCGTGCAGTACTCGAGGACAGCCCTCGTGTACTCCGGATGCCGCACATCAAGGAGCTTCCGGTGGGCCTCCTCGATTGCCTTTTCCGATGCAGCAAAGGAAAGGGAGCCGACATGGTCGACAAATGCCCTGTTTGCAAGCACGGCAAGGAAGCCGATCCTGTTTGCCCGGAAGATATAGTCGTTCTCCTCGTTGTACCCTGGGGCAAAGTCCGTGTCGAGGAGGCCCGTACGCTCGAGGACGGGAAGCTGGATGAGCATGCAGCAGCCTGTCACTGCGGGCACGATCGTGTACTCCGGCAGGCGGTCCATGAAGGCATGGATGGCGGAGTGGTCGCCTGGGGAGGAGTACACTCCGGTCCAGTACTGCCACGGTATGGTCGCGAGTGAGGCATTGGTGCTACGGGGTCCGACAAAGCCGAACTTCTCGTCAAGGGCAGCAATCCGGCGAAGCTCGGGTACAGTGCCTGGTTCAAGGAATGCATCGGAGTTCAGGAGCAGGGCATCCGCCTTCGCGTTCCGTGCCTCGAGAAGTCCCCTGTTCACCGTGTCGACGAATCCCAGGTTGTCCGTGTTCGTCACGACCGAGCAGGTCACTCCCTGCGCAGTGAGGCGTTCCTGCAGGCCGGCAAGGGCCTGCTCCAGCTCTCCATCCCCGGGACTGTCGTTGTACAGGAGCAGGTGACATCCCGGGACTGCAAGGTCATCCCGGCATGCGAGGAGGTGCTCCTCCTGGCGCGTGACAAGTTCCGGGTGGTGGTAGAACGGAATGATGATCCTGAGCGGACGTGTCATGAAGCGTCCACCGGGGAACGTCGTGGGAGATGCACCATGGACTCCATCATCATGATGGAGTCCATGATACCGTGCACCGGGTCACAGGTGTCCCGGTACACGGTTCAGGATCAGATGGCCACGTCAGGGACGCAGAAGGAGATTGCCTCGTAGTGCCACTCGTTCGAGAGGGTGTTGAGGACAGTCTGGTACTCCTGGTAGCTTGCCGTGAAGAAGTGGCTCCCGTTCTGGAGGTTGACGAAGCGGTACACGGGACCGGTATTGGCAATCGGACAGGCATTCGAGCCACCACTGGGCTGGTACTCATAGAAGGCTATGCCCTCGTACTTCCATCCAAGGGAGGGGTTGTTCACGAGGTCCTGGTACTCGGTCTGCGAGGCAGTATAGAAATGGCTGTTGGGTGCAGCCGTCTGGAAGAAGCGGTAGACGGGAACCGTACCGTTGACCTGAGTGGCATATGCGTAGAACCCGATACCCTCGTACCCGTACTGGGTCACGGGCTGCATGGCAAGGGTGAGGTCCCGCTCGTTGACATCCGTCGTGAAGAAGTGCGTCTGGTAGTACGTGCCAAAGAACCGATACACGGGCACTGGTGCGGGATTCATGGCATTTGGCACACCATATGCGGCAGTTGACCCTGTCGAGGTGCAGGTTGCCGCATTGCTGAACTGGGGAGCGAACTGGGCAAGGCTGGAGAAGGTGAGCGGTGAGCCAATCTGGGAGATCGAGGTGATGTTCCCGTACCCGTACTCCCCGCTTCCGTACACGCCGGATCCCCCGCTTCCGTAGGCTACGAGGTAGCTGTCCCCGGAGGGATCGTAGAGGAGGTCATTCGTCCAGCTCCCGGACGGGGTGGTGTCATAGAACTGGGTACCGGTGTTGTTCGCAATGATGTCGGAGTTCGAGGAGAAGGAGCTTGCCCCGCTGTAGACGTATACCCCGCCAGGGAGGTAGGCGACATCAGTGCGCCGTTCGACATTGTCGATGAAGGTGTTGCTCTGGAGCGTGAGGTTCGAGCTTCCCAGTGCTGCGAGTCCTCCTCCCACCTGGGCAGAGTTCTGGTAGAAGCAGTTCTGCACGAGGTGTGCAGTGCCGTCCGTTGCCGCGATTGCTCCCCCATCCGCGCCTGAGGGATTGCTTCCGGGGTTTGTGGCATCCGCGTTGTTGCCATCAAAGACATTGTTGTAGATCGACATGTTGGCACCCTGGGCAAGGATGATGGCTCCACCATTCTGGTAGGCGTAGTTGCCGCTGAAGGTGTTGAGCGTAATCTGGCCCTGGGAGTTGTTGTAGAGGCCAATGGCTCCTCCCTGGCCGGATCCGGAGACACTGCCATTTGTCGTTGCGGAGTTGCTTGTGAAGGTATTGCCGAGGATTGTTGGCTGGCCACCCTGGGTCTCGAGTTCCATCGCACCGCCGAAGAAGGCAGTGTTGCTCGTGAACGTGTTGTCCTCGTATACCCCGCTCACTCCCGTGCGGAGACCTATGGCACCACCCTCCCCCGAGGCAGCACTTGTCGTGCCGTTTGCGGTGTTGTTCTGGAAGGTGCTGTTCACGACCACGGGATTCGAGTTCTCATCGATCCACATGCCTCCCCCTGCTCCTGCGTAGTTGCCGGAGAAGGTGGAGTTGACGACATTGGGATCGCTCTGGACGACGAGCATGCCCCCACCAAGGAGTGAGGCACCGGAATTCTCGATGGTGACATACGAGAACACGGGGTTCGACTGGTAGACGAGGACTCCGCCCCCGTTCGTCGTGGACTTCCCGTTGTTGATGACGCTGTACGACATCTGGACATCTGCCTGGTCAGCAAAGGTGACATCCCCTCCCTGTCCGGCTGCTCCGGAATAGCCATTCTCGATGGTGAATCCCGAGAGCTGGGACTGGTACGAGCCGGAATAGTGCGAATACTGCCAGATGAGGGCAGGCTCGCTTGTCGGGGGCGCAATCACTGTTTCCGCAGCAAGACTCTGGTAGTTCGTGCATGTCCGGTACACATAGCAGTTGTAGACAGGCTGTGCAATGATCGCGATCTGCTTGTTGTACACCCGGATTGCCTCATGGTAGGTACCTGGTGCAACGACAATGGTCGCTCCGTACCCTGCAGCAGCAATGGCGGAGGAGATGGTCGGGTAGGCAGTGGAGGGAACATTGAGCACGCCGGACACGGCAGCAAGGTTCGCCACGGGAGCTGCGGCCGTGCCGATGAGGGAAGCGCCCACTGCTGCCCCAATGAACGAGATGACTCCAGACCGGATGACAAGTGAACGGAGCAGACGGTGCGTCCGATGGAACATGAGTGAACTCCCCTTGCTGTGTGGTGCCCCAAAGGATGCGGACACTGTTGCTGCACTATACCGGGTATACGTGAACCCACCCTGAGTGTAAAGCATCTTCACCAACTCTTTACGGTGGGAGGCAGCAGGGGGCAGGACGGGGTCTCCCCCTTCCCTACCCTATTGCAGCGCCAGTGACCGGGGCAACCTGGGGATTTGGCATGCCTGGCATGCCCACCATCGGTGCACCGCC
>DAIDIX010000196.1 GCA_027451645.1 Candidatus Dormiibacterota bacterium
CCAGCAGGCGGATCTTCCACCTGGAGTCGTGAACATCGTGACTGGAGCTGGGAACACTGGACAGGCTCTTGTGGACCATCCGAAGGTCGCCAAGATTGCCTTCACTGGCTCGACAGAGGTTGGGAAGCGCATTCAGCGAAGTCTTGCTGGCCGTGGAACTCATCTCTCTCTTGAACTTGGTGGCAAGGCAGCCAACATCGTTTTTGATGATGCACCCCTTGACCAGGCGGTTGAGGGAATCATCAACGGCATCTTCTTCAACCAGGGTCATGTGTGCTGTGCGGGAAGCAGACTCCTTGTTGAAGAGTCAGTAGCAGGCATTCTCCTTGAGAAGCTCCGCAGTCGCATGACAACGCTCCGTGTAGGCAATCCACTCGACAAGAACACTGACGTTGGTGCCATCAACTCGAGAATGCAGCTGGAGAAGATAGAGGAACTTGTGACTTCAGGCATTGAAGAAGGAGCGGATCTCTTCCAGACTCCCTGCACCCTGCCTGACAAGGGTTTCTGGTACCCGCCGACTATCCTGAGCGGAGTAGCACAGTCAAGCAGAGTGGTTCGGGAAGAGATTTTTGGACCAGTACTCTCAGTTCTCACATTCCGCACTCCTGAAGAGGCTGTCGAAAAGGCAAACAACACACCATACGGCCTCTCTGCAGGCATCTGGACAGACAAGGGCTCCCGCATCCTCTGGATGTCGAACCAGCTGCGGGCAGGCGTCATCTGGGCAAACACCTACAACCGCTTCGATCCCACTGCCCCCTTTGGTGGCTACAAGGAATCCGGCTTCGGTCGGGAAGGCGGCCTCCATGGCCTTCTCCCGTATGTGGAGATTTCGCGATGACACCACGGCTTGCAGTGCGAAAGACATACAAGATGTTCATCAATGGAGCGTTCGTGCGTTCCGAGTCAGGACGGTCATACAGGCCAGAAGGGAATGCGGACATGAACCTGCCCCTTGGATCCCGCAAGGACCTGCGTGATGCAGTGCGAGCTGCACGCCAGGCTCAGTCGAAGTGGGCATCACTTACTGCAATGAACCGGGGCCAGATCCTGTACCGGATTGCAGAGATGGTTGATGCACGGCGAGACGAATTTCAGGAGATTCTCGGCGGGAAGCCACGCCATGCACAGGAAGTTGAGGATACTGTCACCACATTCGTCTGGTATGCAGGCTGGGCGGACAAGTTTCAGACTGTACTCGGAACTGTGGATCCTGTTGCAGGTCCATATTTCACATTCACCCTCCCGGAGCCAACAGGCGTTGTGGGAATCGTCGCTCCCACAGTCCAGCCACTTCTCGCATGTGCACGGCATCTTGCACCCGTTCTTGCCACTGGAAACACTGCTGTCCTCCTTGCAGGTGATGGCGATACGCGCACCCAGCTCCTCATGGGAGAAATCCTCGCAACGAGCGATGTCCCCCAGGGAGTGGCAAACATTCTCACTGGCTCTGTTGCTGAGCTTCTTCCCTGGCTCAGTGCACATATGGATGTCAATGCGATCGATCTGTCAGGTTGTCCAGAACCACTTCTTGCCGATGCAGAGCGCAATGCAGCCGAGAACGTAAAGCGCGTGTACCGGCATACCCCGATCGCACCCCTGTCCCCGTATGTCCTGGCTGAAAGCATCGAGGCAAAGACTGTCTGGCACCCCCTTGCCCGATAGCATCTGAAGTTGTGTAACATACATTCCCACGCTATACCTTTATCTGTATAGTTCTCTATACTTGAATAAGTGATAGCAGCTCCTTCATTGTCTTGCTGCTGCCATCGGAATGCGCATTCGGAGTACACGCCATGGCTCACAAGCAGGCTTCAACAGCACCTCGTGGATATCGAGGAACCCCACATCTCGTTGCAGCACATGATGAGAATCACCTTCCCGACACCATGCATGCTGTTGAGCTTGTCACCTGCGATTCCCCTCTTCAGCTGGTCGAGCGTGCACTTCCCCCAGTTCCATCGGGTTCCCTTCTCGTACGGATGGAAGCTGCTGGAGTGTGCCGGACTGATCTCCAGATCGTGCGTGGGCAGTGGCCAGAGCTTCCGGCTCTACCCCGTATTCCTGGGCACGCTGGAGTAGGAATTGTTACCAGTGATGCACTCTCACGAAACATCCACATTGGAGACCGGGTAGCACTTCCCTGGCTCGGATTCTCCTGTGGAACCTGTGAGCAGTGTCTCAATGAACGGCCACAGCGCTGTGCTGTTCGGGATCAGGCACGATGGAATGCGGATGGCACATGGGCAGAGTACACGACAGCAGGTGAGCACGATGTCGTCATCGTTCCTGATGGGATCACACCGTATGAGGCAGCTGTACTCAGTGAGGCAGGTCTTTCCACCTATGCTGCAGTTGAACGGGCAGGAATACATGCAACACACACTGTTGGAATCTTTGGCATTGGTGGCCTTGGTCACCTTGCTCTCCAATACGCAGCTATTGCAGGAGCTCACACAATTGCCATCGATCTGATGGAGAACAAGCTCGTTCTCGCCCATGAGCTCGGAGCGCAGGCACAGTTCCAGCCACAGGATCCTGGTCTTCGCCCATACGTTGAACGCCAGGGAGGTCTCGATGTCGCACTCATCTGCTCCGATACGCCAAGTGCTGTATCTCAGGCGCTCTCGATGATCGCGCCAGAAGGGACCATAGTCCTCATTGGTCTCCAGCAGCCAGGACCGATCTCTCTCGATACCTTCGCCATCGTGAAGAATGCCATTACTATACGAGGATCAGCAGGAGGAACGCGGCGTCAGCTGCACGACGTATTCAAGATCCACAGGGAAGGCATGACCCAGGTCGTATTTCAGGCACGGGGACTCGAGATGGTGAACCAGGCTCTTTCCGAAATGGAGCAAAACGCCATCGAGGGCCAGCTTGTCTTCGATATTGCTGGACCTGTTTACGAATGAATGTTCCGGTGGTGGTCTGAGGGTACGGAGTACGCTCCTTCCTCGATCGCCTCATCGACTTCAGCGACTTCCTCAAGCGTGACGCCCTGCAGTGATCCACGTACAGCACGGGTGGCTGAGCTCCATGCTTCATGGAGGGCGCAGACATCCTCCCAGCGGCATGGACCACCTCGAAGTGTGCATCCCTTCGTCCTGAGCTGTCCCTCACCTGCCTCGACAACCTCAAGAAGCGTTATCTCGCTCGGCTTCCGCACAAGCTTGTATCCCCCATCGCGGCCTGCTTTGGCCTCTGCGAGACGTGCACGGACAAGGAGCCCCATGATCTGCGGCGTATAGCTGCGCGGCAAATCCATCTCGAGGGAAATCTCGTCAAGTGTTGCGTATTCCCGCATGGCAGTATCCGATCCAGATGCATGGTGCTTCTGCACCTCATCCCACTTCCTTGCAAGATACAGTGCAGCGCAGACTACGTAATCACCCTTCTTTGTCAGTGAGAGATCCATTCTGTGTGTCTTCTCCTAATACGATGCTTGTCAAGCGAGTGCAGCATCCTTGTCGAATGACAAGAGAGGAAATGAAGCTGCAGTGCCTGCGGCAAGCCATCATTGTTAATACAAAAGGTTAACCTTTTCTAGTATATACCTTAACAAATACTGAGAGTTTTATTGTTACATGCTGTCAACGACATGCGAAAGTCTTCTCCAGATTCTGCACAATAGGTGATGTGAAGCCACGACTCCTCATTGTCATTGTCGCGTACAACGCAGATGGGACCATAGACACAGTTCTACAGAGGATCCCTCGTTCCCTTGCAGAC
>DAIDIX010000197.1 GCA_027451645.1 Candidatus Dormiibacterota bacterium
TGGGGTTCCTTGGGGATGCAGATCCTGTGAAGGGAGTGCCCGAGTCTGTCCATCTTCGCGACTATCCGAAAGCGGATGCTGTGCACGGAGCAGAGTCGATCATCTCTGAAATGGCACGGTGCAGGAAGCTTGTTGAAGCTGGACTTGCTGCACGGAAGGAAGCGAACATCAAGGTTCGTCAGCCACTTCGTGAGGCGCTTGTTGCAGGTCCTGCCCTGCCAAAAGAGCTTGAGGACATATTTTCGGATGAGCTCAATGTGAAGTCAGTTGCCTATGACAGCAGCCGCGATCCGAGAGTGCCTGTATATCTTGATACAACCATCACACCGGATCTCCAGCGGGAGTGGCTTGTCCGGGAAGTGAGCAGGAAAGTGAACGATCTGCGAAAGCAGGCCAAGCTTGAGCTTGATGACCGCATAGAGCTATTTGTTGCAGGCGAGGGGATGATTGCAGAAGCAGTCCGGGAACATGAATCCCATCTCAAGCAGGAAACGCTCGCAACGACTGTTCACACGACAAGGGTAGAGGATGCCCTTGCGAGCTGGGAAGGTGCCATCAATGGCGAGGTGTGCTGGCTCGCAGTACGGCGCTGATGGAGACACACAATGGTCAGCAGCCACGAACGACCCTCCGAGCACGGCTGCTGACCGTTGCTGGTGTGGCAGTGGGGGTAATCCTTCTTGATCACCTCACGAAATGGATTGTTGCAGCAGCGATTCCCCTTGGAAGCTCCATCTGGCCCCATGCTGTGGTCAGCATTGACCACGTGACGAACTCCGGTGCTGCATGGAGCCTCTTCCCTCAGCTCAGGTGGGTGTATCTCCTCATTGCAGTCATCGTGTCGATATATCTCACGTTCCTTGCCTGGAACTGGCGTGGCGCACTCTGGCAGGTTGCAGTACTGGGCTGCATCATTGGTGGCGCACTCTCCAATGGCATTGACCGGCTCTTTGTCGGGTATGTTGTCGATTTCATTGATTTCCACTTCTGGCCAGTGTTCAACGTTGCAGATACGGGTATTGTTCTCGGTATCCTCGCAGCGATCTTCACCTTTCCCAGGTCATTGAAGGAAGACCACAGCGATACACCTGAGAAGGCTGCAAAGCATGATGAATGACAGCGGAATCCGGCTGGATGTGTGGATTGCAGCCCATGAGGGACTGCCACGCACCCGTGCCCAGCAGCTCATTGCTGAGGGACATGTGCTCGTCAACGGAATTCCGGGGAAGAAGAACGACAGGGTCAGTGAGAGCGACTCCATCAGTGTTCATGTGCCCGAAGAGACAGGTACGGAACCGGACCCCTCTGCGATTCCGTACGAGGTGGTATTCAGGGATGACCATCTCATCGTCGTGAACAAGCCAGCAGGCGTCATTGTGCACCGTGCGCAGGGCATGGCTGCAGCAACACTGGTTGAGGCGCTGCAGGCGCACGGTGTGCCGCTTGCTCCCCGTGGAGGGGAAGACCGTCCAGGCATTGTCCACCGTCTCGACAGGATGACGAGTGGCCTTCTCCTTGTTGCACTTGATGATGTCACCCATGCAGGACTCCAGGAACAGCTTCGGCTCCGCCAGGTGTCACGGACGTACTGGGCTGCAGTGTGGGGCACCTTTGAGGAGCAGCGGGGGACCATCACGATGCCGATTGCACGGAATCCTGCCCGACCGACACTTCGCAGGACACATGCTGATGGCAAACCCTCAACAACACATTTCTCCGTCCTCGCTGCTGGGCGGAATGCGAGCATCCTTGATGTCGAGCTGGAGACAGGACGCACGCACCAGATCCGCGTGCACCTTGCAGCCATCCATCATCCTGTCATTGGCGATGCGCAGTATGGGCGGCGTGACGATTCATATGCTCCGAGAACAGCACTTCATGCCCGGGCAATCCGTTTCGAACACCCTGTGTCTCATGCGACAATGGAGTTCACAGCACCGCTGCCATCTGATCTCGAACGTCTTGCAACCGAGGTTCACGAGGGACAGATATGAGTACACCTCATGCGGACATTCCGCAGCCAACAGCCCGACTGGTCGCAGGACCAGGAGTGTTCGTTGTGCTGAGCGGTCCAAGTGGAGTGGGCAAGGACACCATCCTTCAGCAGCTGTTCGAGCGGGATCCGAAGCTGCACTACAGCGTGTCGTACACGACTCGTCCCCCAAGAGAAGGGGAAGTTGATGGAATTTCCTATGTGTTTGTCAGCGAGCAGACATTCTGGAATCTTGCCTCACAGGGAGAGCTTCTTGAATGGGCATACATCCACGGCCACTGGTACGGGAGCTCCATGGGCCGGATACAGGGATTCCTCGATCGGCAGGAGGATGTCGTTCTCAAGATCGATGTGCAGGGTGCAGCATCCATCCGTGAACGCGTGTCAGGCAATGCTGTCTTCATCTTTGTGGCTCCTCCAACATTTGAGGAGCTTGAGCGGCGGCTTACGGAGCGGAAGACCGAATCAACTGAGGACCTCTCCGTACGTCTTGCGAATGCGCGAAATGAACTTGCCCAGTCCTCCCACTACGATGCAGTGGTGGTGAATGATGACATTGACAAAGCAGTTGACGCTATTCTCACAATTGTTCATGCGCACCGTGTCGCACGAAAAGAGGCGTCAACATCGTAGCAGGGGACTATGTCGCAGCACATTGAGGAGTTGGGTGGGGAACTCGCACGTGCGGGTAGTGATGGAGCAGATGAGTCTTCTGCATCACGTCTTGTTGCTGTCGTCCTCGACACCACGCAGATACTGCCTCATGACACGTTGACGTACCGTGTTCCGAACCATCTGGGTGACATCCCTGTAGTAGGAAAACGGGTAGTTGTTCCCTTCAGGAATGCAACGCTCGAAGGATTTGTCATCGAGCATGAGGTTTCAACCCACCTCAATGAGGTACGTGAGATTGGAGATCTGGTGGAAGGTGTTCCAGAACTCACATCCTGGCAGCGGCAGCTTGCACTCTTCATCTCCCGACGATACGTTGCTGCACTGAGCGAAGTCGTGAAGACGATGATTCCAAAGCCAGTGCGCATTGGCCGTATTCCACGTGCATCGAAAAAGGTGAAGGCCACCTCGACTCCTGGCGATGGGAAACAGGCTCCCGTGCTCAACGAAGAGCAGGAGCATGCAGCAGCAGCAGTCATTGCAGCAGTCATGGAGCGCCGGCCTGAACGGTTTCTCCTTCACGGAGTGACAGGAAGCGGGAAGACCGAGGTCTACCTTGCTGCCATTGCACAGACAATACAGCAGGGACAGCAGGCAATCATGCTTGTTCCTGAAATTGCCCTGACACCACAGACACTGGACCGCTTCCGGGCACGGTTCCATGACCGCGTGGCTGTCCTCCACTCGGCCCTCACTGATGCCATGCGTGCACGGGAGTGGTGGAGAATCTACCGTGGTGAAGTCGATGTCGTTGTCGGTTCACGGAGTGCCATCTTCGCACCTGTGCAGGACCTCGGCATCATCGTTGTTGATGAGGAGGATTCATCCTCGTACAAGCAGGAACGGCATCCACGGTACCACGCAGTCGAGGTTGCCTTCGAGCTGGGAAAGCTCCGGAATGCTCCAGTTGTGCTCGGAAGTGCAACTCCCCGCATTGAGATGTTCTACCGGGCACATGGGAAGGATCTCACGCTCCTCTCTCTTTCACGGAGGTTCAATGGACGGGAGCTTCCGTCAGTGGAGATCGTGGATCTCAGGGAGGAACTTC
>DAIDIX010000198.1 GCA_027451645.1 Candidatus Dormiibacterota bacterium
GGCCGTAGCGGTAGCGTTCCAAGGCCGTCCGGTCTGAGCGCGGCAGGGCGTCGCCGGCCAGCGCGAGTAGCTGGCGAGGCGTCAGATCGCAGAGCACGGCATCGGCATCCATGCGATTTCATGGGTATTTCTCCTCCTGTTTGAGAACCCTGAGGGGGCTGCTGGGTCACACTATAGCGTAAACAGTGCTGCTCTGCATTGAAAAATCACGATGCAGCTTCACGCAACCAACTCACCTCCATATACACGGAGCGCCCTTGTTGCAAGGGCGCTCCGGCATATGGTTCGTACGACTAGGCGCGACGTCCCTTTGAGGACTGTGAGCGCGGGGTACGGACAGTGTCGACAAGCGTGGTGCTTGGCGCAAACCGCACTACCTTCCGTGCAGGAACCTTGATGGTTTCCCCTGTCCGGGGATTGCGGCCAGTCCGGGCAGGACGCTCCGAGGTGCGGAATGCACCGAACCTGTGGATGTGGACTTCCTCTCCACGGCTGAGAGCTTCGGAGATGGTGTCAAAGAAACTGCGTACGAGATCCTGGGCATCGGTCTTGGTCAACCCCTGCCAGTCTTTCGCAAGCTTTTCTGCAAGCGTTGAACGAGTCACTACTGATCCCATTTCGGAAAACCTCCTGTGTATATGGGAATTGAAGGATTGTACGAGCCGAATTGTAAGCAAATCCAAGGGACTTTGCAAATAGGAGAGTGAAAACACCATCGAGGTCGAGCGCATGGTGTGGTAGGGTTGAGCAGAGATGGAGCACACTGCAATGCATACAGGCACATGGATCTCGGAGTGGGATGTTGCCCTTGGCAGTGCAGAGGGGCATTTCCTCCAGGGAACGCCGTGGGCTGCTGTACAGCAGGCTCTTGGCTACCCTGCCACCTTTCTCTCAGGTACAGGCTGGCATGGCCTTGGTGTCATCCAGCGTCGACCTCTGTTTGGCTATGGGTATTTCCCGTATGGTCCTGTGCTTGGAGGTGACACTGACATCAGGAGCATGGCAGAGGAGATCCGGAGCTGGGGCAGGGACGAGGGACTTGCCTTTGTCCGCATTGAGCCATTTGGCTGTCCACCGGAACGACTTGATGGATGTTCCCTCCTTCGCAAGGGGAGGGATATCCAGCCTCCATATACGTGGAGACTCGACCTGCGACACTCTGAGGATGAACTCCGGGCTGCACTCCGCACACGTCTCCGGGGATACATCAACTCTGCAGAGAAGCGTGGAATCACCATGCGGACAACTACTGCAGATGCTGACCTCGACACCTTTGTAGTGCTGCTCGAGAAGACGGCTGAGCACCGGTTCGAAACACATGGCTCCCGCTACTACAGGACTGTCCTGCAGGAGCTTGCACTCCGGGGAGCGGGCCAGCTCAGGCTTGCTGAGCATGATGGAAAGCCGGTAGCAGCCATACTGTCGTTTGATTCGCCCACAGTTCGCTACTATGCCCATGTGGCAGTCGATGATGAGGCAAACAGGGCGCTCAAGGCGTCCGGTCCCCTTGCCTGGGCAGACATTCTCGATGCAAAGCGATCCGGCAGGAAGTGGTATGACTTCTGGGGCGTCCTTCCTGAGGAGACCCCTGGCCATCCATGGAATGGCTTTACTTCCTTCAAGAAGAGCTTTGGGGGTGAGCTAGTCGCAAGTGCTGGAAGCTGGGAGATTCCCATTGCGCCTCTCCGCCATCGCATGGCACGTGGCCTTGCCAGGGTACGGTGATGCGGCCTGCGAGTGAGGAGGAGCTCAGGAAGTGGGATGATCTCATCACCCAAAACGGGGATGGGGGCAACATGCTCCAGAGTGGTCCATGGGCAATCTTCAAGCAGCAGTGGGGATGGATGGAGCGGAAGTTCGTTGATGAGAAAACGGCCACCGCAGTCCAGGTGCTTCTTCGGAAAGTTCCCTTTGCCGGAACGGTGGCATACATTCCAAAAGGACCTGGCTGCACCTCTCCTTCGGAGCTGGGAAGGATAGTGCATGAGCTGGTTCCCCTTCTTCCCCGCAGCATCGTGGTGCAGGTGGAGCCTGAATGGAACACATCGGAGGGAATGAAAGAAGCCCTCATGGCAGCTGGCTTTATCAAGAGTGCATTTGATGTGCAGCTTACCCACTCGACCATGGTTGTTGAGCTTGCAGGCACAATGGATGACATCCGTTCACGGTACCGGCCCAAGGGACGGTACAACCTCGGAGTTGCAAGGAGGCATGGAGTGCGCATTGTATTGACGGATACACCCACCTCCGGGGAGATGGATGCACTCGATGAGCTTGTCGATATCACCAATGACCGTGCACAGTACACTGTCCGACCGAGAGGATATCTCGAGTCGTCGTGGAAGGCGTTTGTCGCTGCTGGTGAAGGAGTGCTTGCGCTTGCCTATTACGAGGAGGAGCCAGTTGCAGGTGCATTTGTTTCCGTGCTGGGAAGAAAGGCATGGTACAAGGATGGAGGATCGAGCAGGAACCATCGAGAGGTGATGGCACCGTATCTGCTTCATGATTCGATCATGGAACATCTCCTGCAGCATGGAGTTGCATCGTATGATCTCGGCTCAGTGCCCACACCAGATGAAGTGCATGAAAAGCATCCACTGTATGGGCTGTACCGGTTCAAGAAGGCATTTGGAGCCAGGCATGACACATATGTGGGAACGTGGGATTTTCCAGTGGATGGAATGCGGTACGCACTGTGGCGACGGGCCTGTCAGAAGATCCTTTCCCGGCTGTCTGTATCGTTGCAGCACAGGTCCTGGTATTGATCAGGAACGAAGGACGTGAAGGGATTAGCAGCAGTGCCGATTCCGATTGCGAACAGGTTCTGCCATCAGCATGGATCTAACGTGTGCCACGCACTCCCTTTTTGTGGGGGAGGCACCCGAGCATGACTGAGACCATTTCCAATCCTCCGGAGAGAACAGGTGCGAGCACGCTCCTCCTTTCCCTTTCCCTCGCATGGAGTGTTCTTGCTGGGCTGGGATATGGGCTAGATGGAATATTCCTCTTCCTTGGACGAGTGCATCCAGTGGAAGCAGGATACGCAGCGATCTGCATCAGCAGCATTTCCTTCATGGGGGCGCTGTGCGGTCGTGGAGCCCATATGTCTCATCCGGAACACTCACGCTGGATCCGATGGCTCAGGGAGCCCCTGTTCGGACTTGCAGTGATGTTCATCTATGCATCATGTTCCACTGCACTTGCATTTGCGCTGACGTATGCCGGAGTGGAGCGGGCAACGCTCTTTCTTCAGCCCATGCTGTTCCTCATATTTCCGTGCTACGTTGTCATGGCACTCGTTGGCCATCGAGCACGGAAGACGTTTTCAGGAACCCATTCGCACGATGGGGAGAGCTAATGGCCCTTCCCCAGCTGCAGCATGCATTCTGGCCGCTGTGCTCCCGTGGATACAGGGTGGTGTGGCAGAAACGGGAACTTCCTGAGGAGGAGAACTGTGCGCAGCGCCTCCGTGATGTAGCAGTGCAATGAGGCGACACCCACCACAGGGATAGCTGCAGTCAGGCCAGGTTCTGTCGTGCAGGAAGGGCAGCAGGGCTGAAGAACGAATGTCCTCCCTGACCTTACTTGGGCAAGAAACCCATGTCACAGAGTATCGGTACAGACTGTTTGCTGCACACAGTAATGGTAGACTCCGCCGTATGGAGGCACCGTTTCATCACGTGAAGGCACTGCCTT
>DAIDIX010000199.1 GCA_027451645.1 Candidatus Dormiibacterota bacterium
TTCCTATTCGCATAATCGTGCAACGGCTATTCGCATAACTGTGCAACAGCTATTCGAATTCCGTGGAATGCGCACTCCAGGAGAGGATCTTGCGCGAATACCAATCCTGAATGGCAACCAGGTACTGAAAGCCCCTGGCCATGGGAATGTAGGTGATGTCGGCACACCAGACGTGATTGGAATGCTCCACATTGAGATCTCGCAGCAGGTACGGATAAATGGGATGAGATGGATGCTTCGTGCTCGTATGTGGTCCGGGAGCGATGGCCATGTATCCCATGCAGCGCATCATCCGCTGGATCCGCTTTCGGTTGACGCTGTATCCCATTCCTCGGAGCGTCCGAGTGATCTGGCGACTCCCCATGAAGGGATGCTTCATGAATACCTCATCGACTATCCGTGTGAAGTCGATTGTGGGTGGCGGAGCTTCTTCAGGCTGGTAGTAAAATGTCGACCTGTTCACTCCCAGCAGCTTGCACTGCCGTTGCACAGTCAGTTTCTCATGGCCACGGTCTATCATCGCTTTCCTTTCCTGATGAGATCCATGAGACCGGGCCTGCTGGCTAAAAAATCTCGCTCAACCTCGAGTTGACCAATCTTCTTGTAGAGTGCGTCGACATCCACAGGATCCTCATCGGTCTGGCTGCCTTTCTCAAACGCAACACTCGCATTGTCCACCAGCTGCTTCTTCCACTGCGTCACCAGGCCAGGATGGATCTTGTAGCGTTGTGCCAGCTCGGCTGTTGTCTGGTCCCCTTTTAGGGCTTCCATTGCAACCTCTGCCTTGAATTCCGGCTTATATTTGTTCCGCTTTCCTTTCATCGTTGAACTCCTTATCGTTCTCTGATGAAAGCTTAGCGACTTGTCCGATTTCCCGGGTCCACCTCAATGGGCCATCCCGACGCCGATGCTTCGCTCGGGGAGGTATCCGTTCCTGTAGCCCCGTTTCTGTCCAGATCGCTGATACTTGCAGCGCTGGAGGAACGAGTTCACTTCCTCGTCCAAAGCGGCTGCCAGCATGACCCTGGCATGTTCTCGCAAAAGCTCTTCCAGCGGGCTGCTTTCATTGGCAAGAATGTCTGACGTATACTCGTGTCTCAAGGCGTAGCTCCTCTAAGTGATTGTCGAAATCTCACCTGGAAGACTACGCCTTTCTCATGCCACCTCGCCACGGTGTGAAAGCGCTTTTACACAACTTCTGAAACAAGCTCCGCCAGATTGCCACACAGGCTCTTGCATGATTGAGTGTGCATCGCCTGGTATGAACTGAAAGCTTTCAGCCTGTCGCTGGTCTGAAGGCGTGAAGCTTTTCGTGTACGTGTAGTCTGGATTATGGGACTGTGTCACTGACACCCAGGTGAGCATGACTCGCTGGCGCTCGTTGAGCGATGTGTTCACGCATCAACTCCATGGTGTGCTGGCCACCAGTTCCAGCGCTTGAGCAGTGTTACGACTGAGGGAACGAGAAGAGTGCGGACGAGGAATGTGTCCATGAGTACGCCGAAGGCAACTCCAAGGCCAATCTGCTGAATCTCCTGGGAGCCGAGCAGTCCAAAGACGCCGAATGTTCCGGCCAGTATGAGTCCTGCGGAAGTGATTGAGGATCCCATGGCTTTGAGAGCGTCGACGACTGCGATCTTAAGCGGCTTTGTTGCTGCCTCCTCACGGATGCGTGTCATGAGGAGAATGTTGTAATCCTCTCCCAACGCCATGAGGAAAATGAACATGATGAATGGAAGGATGAAATTCAGTCCTCCATTTCCTCCCAGGGTGTTGAATATGAGGTTTGCGAGACCGAATGCTGCGAAGTACGAAAGTGCAACGCTCACGATGAGGTAGAGCGGTGCAATGAGGCTCCGCAGTACAAGTCCGAGAAGGATGGCAATTGCGACGAGCACGATGGGAATGATGTGGAGAAGGTCACTGTCCGCAGTTGCACTGATATCGTAGTTGAGCGCACTGATGCCTGCAACTCCACTTGCATCTGCACCGACAGAAGTGGCCACTGTGCTCGTGAACGAGCGGATTGCTGGAACTGCTTTTCTGGCTGCAGTACCGTTGGGGTCTCCAGCCTTTAGTGCAGTTTGGAATACAGCAGTATGTCCGTCGATGCTGATGAAGGATCTGAGTGTCGCGTAGGCGAGAAGTTCCGGCTCTGAGAAGGACGATCCAATCGGTGCTCCCACTGTGAGATGGGATTGCGAGTTTGGTAGTGAAGCAAGCGTCTCCTCGATGCGCTGGGGAGTGAGGTTCTGGGGTGGTCCGAAGATTGCATAGAGGGTTGCAATCTTTGCAGGAGTGAGCAGTGTGCCATTTGGATCGAGCGCTCCGTTCACACTTGTAAACAGCGGACTCTTCTCGATACTGGTGGTTGTCGTGGCAAGGACATTCGGAGAGTTCCAGAGTGAGTAGCTGAAGCGGAATACGAGCGTGGTGGGATTCGCCTCTGCTGCAGGAAAGTGTGCAGCAAGGAGAGTGGCACCACGCTGGGAGTCAGTGGTTCCGGATGCGCCGGAGCTCGAGGTGAATCCTGAGGGAAAGTATCCGATAACTCCGAAAGCAAGGCCACCGAAGAGGACTATTCCAATGAGGAGCGTAGCCAGGGGGTGCCGTACTATGGGCAGCGCTATCCGTTCCCAGAAGCTCTTGCGGGGCATGGCACTCGGGAGATGGGGTTTCGATGGCCAGAAGGCAGCCTTTCCGAATATGGCAAGGAGAGCTGGAAGGAGGGTAAGGCCGAGCAGGAGCATGATGAGTACTCCAATGGCGAGTCCAGGTCCGAGCCCACTGTAGAGACTGAATGAGGCAAGAATGAGCGTGAGGAGGGCAACGATGACGGTTAGTGCAGAGAATGTGATCGATTCACCGACCCGTTCAACAGCACGGATGACGGCATCCCCATGTTCCTGGCCATTCCAGAGTTCCTCCCGTGTGCGGAAAATGAGGAACACTCCATAGTCCGTTCCAGCTCCAAGGAGGAGAACACTGAGCATGATCTGCATGATGTCGGACACTGACAGGCCAAGCTTTTAGGCCTCTGCAATGACAGGTCCTGAGATGAGGATTGCGAGTACTGCTGGAATGAGCGTGATGATGGGAGTGATGACACTCCGGAACACGATGACGAGAAGTACGAGGATGAACAGGACAGAGAACACCTGGGTCTTGTGAAGTGTTGCATCAGTGCCACTCTGCGCATCAGCAGTTGAGGCAAAGGGACCCGTGAGGTACGCCTTGAGTCCCTGTGGAAGCGGTGCTTCATACATTGCCTTGCGTATTGAACTGACTATGCCGCTGTTGTTTGTGCTGCTGAAGTTCGTGAGAACGATGTACTGGACAGCTTTCCCATCCGCTGAGGTGCCGAATTCTGTTACATCATGGACTGAGGACACGCCCTTGACGCGAAGTACGAGTGCACTGAGTGCAGCTCTGTCTACTGCACTCAGTGGAGTTGTACTGCGAGCAGCAACAATGATGGACTCAGCGTACTTTGTGTTGACGAGCGCTTTCGTCAGCTTGTCTGCTTTGACGACAGGGGCGCTTGCAGGAAGAAAGGAGCTGTTGTCGCTCGATGCGACATTGGAAAGTGATGGAAGGAAGAGTACAGCTGCAAGGGTGATGAGTGCCCATGCAAGAACAACAAGATACTTCCAGCGCACAGCAAACATTCCGATTGTTCTGAAGAGGCGGGCTG
>DAIDIX010000200.1 GCA_027451645.1 Candidatus Dormiibacterota bacterium
GAGGTGGCCCTCATCGGCAGGCTCCAGGCAGTCATGAGCATCATCGAGGGGCACGCAAACTTCGTCACCCACCGCGTTGCCCGGGACCACCTTCCCTCATTTGATGCCATCGAGGCAACCTTTGAGCGGCGGCAGTCAATGCAGACTCTTCCGGAGCGGATACTGTATGCACTCACTGGCATTTCCCTCAAGATGCGCCAGTATGCAGTTGGAGAAGCGTTTCTCAGTGCTGTTGCTGAACGCCATGGCGAGGAGGTGCTCGATCTTCTCTGGCACTCAATTGACCACTTCCCCACTTCACTTGAACTGCGACATCCTGACTCCTGGTTCGAACGTGTCTCATTGCTCCCGAAGCTCCCCCAGACGCCTGCAGCAGTTTCCTGAGCATTCACAGCAGTTCCCAGCATGGACCCACTCCACTATGATTGGGAATAATGCAGCTCCGAAATCGCCTTGCACTCTTCGCAACCCTGCTCGTCCTGGTTAGCCTCGCGATCTCAAACGTCATTCTCTACACGTCCTACATTGCACGGGACACGGCTTCCGCACGGACTCGCATCTCGACAATCAGCCCTGTCATCGCTGCAGACTTCGCACAGGCTGCCGCCTCTTCAGATCCCCTTCGAACCGTACTTGCAACACTGCACGGATCCAAAGCGTACAGTGCAGTTGCCATACTGGGATACCTCGATTCCGGCTCCACTGTAGAACTGACATCACAAACAGGTTCCCCTGTATCCGTACGAGCCCCACGGAGTCTCTGGTCTCCAACAACCCGCTACAGCACTGTCATGCTGCCTAATGGCCCGTACTACATGAAGACGGAAACGCTTCCAGCCCCTCTACCACTGGAAAGAGGATCGACTACACTCACGCGAATTGCCTTCGGATACTCGGTTGCTGGAACCCGATCAACGCAGCGCCAGCTCCTCATCATTCTCATCGCTACATCCATCATCTCTCTCATCCTTGCAGCTGCCGGTGCACGGATTCTCGCGCATCATGCACTCCGTCCCCTTACTGCCCTCAGTGATGTCGTGACTGCCATCCGGACCCGTCACGACCTGACACTCCGGGTGCCATCGACACACCATACGGATGAGGTGGGAACGCTCACCGATGCATTCAATGCCACCTTCGACCAGGTGGAGACCATGTATGACCAGCTTGCCCTCCAGCTGAGGAAGCAGCATCAGTTCGTAGCAGATGCCTCCCATGAACTCCGGACACCACTTGTCATCATCTCGTCCACCATGGAGCTCCTTGAGGTGCATCCTGAGCTCCCTAAGGAGGAGCGGGACACTCTTCTCCATGAGGCACGGGAAGAGGCTGACCGCATGTCAACCCTCATCAGTGACCTCCTCCTCCTTGCAAGTGTCGACCCGAATGACCAGCTCCGGGAGGAGACCTGGAATGCGAACGCTTTCATTGCACAGTGGATGGTGAAGGCAGTCCACACCGTGGCACCACGGTCCTGCACGACGACCATTGCCATTCCTGACAGCCTGGAACTGCAGGGTGACGAGAAGGGCATCGAACATGCTCTCGACTGCATTGCTGCAAACATCGTGGATCACACTCCGGAAACCGCATCAGCAGCACTATCCGGGACCGCTGAGAACGGTGAGCTCCGGATCTGCATCGACGATACTGGCCCAGGCATTCCAGACACGCTGAAGCCCTCAGCATTCGACAGGTTTACCACGGGAGATCCATCCCGGCATGAGAAGCACAATGGGCTAGGACTAGCTGTGGCACGAACGATCATCACTGCCCATAAGGGAACCATCGACCTTCAGGCATCGCCCTCTGGCGGCTGCCGCGTAATCGTTACACTTCCTACTGTCGATCGTACAGATGTGTAACGAATGTGTGCGTATCACGTTGTGGGATTCCTGAACCTACGGTACGATGCCAACTGGTAGGTCCAATCCATACCGTCATGTTGTGTTGCCTATGAAACTTCGCAGGATCTGTACTTCGCTTGGCATCGCTGCAGTCACATTCTTTGTGATGTGTGCAGATGCTGCACAGCATCCTGCCATGCGTCTTGCCTCGCAGTACACCCAGCAGATTGCGTATGACCAGCAGCAGATCAGCTCACTGCAGAACCAGCTCAATCAGGTTTCTGCACAGCATGCCTCTCTTACTGCCCAGCAGAATGCAGCGCTCAATGCAGCACTTGCAACACAGCGGCAGATCAATGACCTGCAGAACCAGATAACAGCCACGCAAACCCGGGTGGATCAGCTGAACGCTGAATATGCAAATACCGTTTCCCAGATCATGGCAACGCAGGTGCAGCTCACCAAGACTCAGCAGGAGCTTGGGAGCATGGTCTCCTACCTGTACAAGTACTCGCAGGGAAATCCCATCCTCAATTCGCTTGTCAACAACGGTGATGTCCTGAAGTTCTTCGATACAGAGAGCAACCTGCAGAGCATCAACGGCAAGATCCAGCTCCTCATCACTTCAGTGAAGCAGGAGAAGGCGCAGCTGCAGACGCTAGCAGCACAGGAGCAGCAGCAGCAGCAGCAGGTTGGAGCACTTCTCGTCCAGCTGCAGACAGAGCAGGATCAGCTCCACACACAGGAACTCACGTATCAGCAGCAGGCAGCAGCCCTTTCCCAGCAGGCAGCCTCTGTCAATGGACAGGCACAGTCGCTCGTGAACTCCATCGCATCGTATCGGCAGCAGATGGCAATAGCACAGCAGGAGCAGGCACTCCTTCTTGAGCAGGAGGCAGCTGCCCGTGCTGCAGCTGCTAGCAGGGCGACATATGGTGGGACCATCATCGGGAATGGTGCCTCCGGGAGCTTCCCTGACCACTTCCCCTGGGGACAGTGCACGTGGTATGTCGCTACGCAGCGCTATGTGCCCTGGTGGGGCAATGCAAACCAGTGGGTGGCAGGTGCACTTGCATACGGCTACTCCGTTGGCATGACACCGAAAGTGGGCTCCATAGTTGTCTGGGGCGGTGGTGACGGCTACGATTCTGCCTACGGGCATGTCGCCTATGTGGTTGCTGTCCAGGGTCCGTCATCGTTCACAGTCCATGAGGCAAACTTCTACGGCCTTGGGGTTGTCGATCAGCGACAGGTGGACACACTTGCAGGCGTGCTGGGCTTCGTCTACTAGATTTCACTCCGGTTTCAAAGACGCCATTATCGTTTCTTCGCTCCATCACTACTTTTCGCATAACTCTGCAACAGCTATTCGACTTCCATGGAATGTGCAACGTGAAATCAAAGGGAAATAAGTCTGATGCCTGGCGCGCATAATACGGAGATCTGGGATTTGATTCACGCTGAACGAGCTGCTCTTGCGGAGGAATTGGCTGGCCTTAGCCCCCATCAGTGGCGACACTCCACACTGTGCCGAGACTGGGACGTAGAGGAAGTCACGGCACATCTCATTGCAGCAGCAAGCATGAACAAGTGGCATTGGATACGAAGCATGGTTGGTGCGCGTTTCCGCACGGATATCCATAATCAGCGCCGGCTTCATGAATTCCGGGGAAGCTCACCTGCCGAGACGCTTGCTCGTTTCCGGGCAATAATAGGCAGTTCCGTTGCTCCCACGGGTGATACACCTGCATTTCTCGGCGAGATCGTTGTTCACGCCCAAGACATCCGTCAATCGCTGGGACTCTCGAGAGTACCGGTGGTGGAAGCCCTGACGCCCGT
>DAIDIX010000201.1 GCA_027451645.1 Candidatus Dormiibacterota bacterium
TCGCAAGGAGATCGTCATGGGTTCCCCGCTCGACGATGCTTCCATGGTCGATGACGAGAATCTGGTCTGCATCACGAATGGTGGACAGCCGATGCGCTATGACAACAGATGTCCGTCCCGAAAGTGCCGTCCTGAGTGCCTCCTGGACTGCAACTTCTGACTCAGAGTCGAGATGTGCAGTCGCTTCGTCGAGGACAACGATGTCAGGTGCCTTCAGGAGAAGACGTGCAATGGCTATGCGCTGCTTCTCCCCGCCGGACAGACGATATCCCCTGTCACCAACGACTGTATCTAGCCCATCAGCAAGTGAATCTACAAGGGGAAGGATCTGGGCACCCTTCAGTGCAGACCGCAGGTCGTCATCATGTGCATCCGGTCGCGCATACAGGAGGTTGTTCCGTATGGTGTCATGGAAAAGGTGTGCATCCTGTGTCACCACTCCGATTGCACTCCGGAGCGAGGCAAGGGTGACATCACGGATGTCCGTACCATTGATGGTGATCGAACCAGCACCAACATCGTAGAGCCGGGGAATGAGCTGGCTGATTGTCGTCTTGCCAGCGCCTGACGGTCCAACAAGGGCGACCATCTCGCCTGGTCTCACTGCAAAGTCGACATCCTGGAGTACATGCGATTCTGCTGCAGCATGTTCCGTCACTGCTATGGACTCGAGAGATGCGAGAGAGACCTCACTGGCTCGGGGATACCGGAAGTCCACATGATGGAAGGCAAGTTCCGATGGCCCGCGTGTGAGATCTGTGGCACCTTCACGGTCTCCCACCATGGGCGGAAGATCGAGCACTTCGAACACGCGTTCAAATGACACAAGACTCGTCATGATGTCGACATTGATGTTCGAAAGGGCAGTGAGCGGTCCATAGAGTCTGTTCAGGTACGCAGTGAGTGCAACGAGCGTTCCCACACTGAGTGCTCCGTGGAGCGTAAGGAGGCCACCCCACCCGTAGACTATTGCAGTGGCAAGCGATGCAGTGAGCATGAGCGAGACAAAGAAGACCCGTGCATACATTGCCTGCTTCACTCCAATGTCCCGTACACGGCCTGCACGCTCTGCAAAAGCATCATCCTCCTCACGCGAACGGCCGAAGAGCTTCACGAGAAGTGCGCCTGCAACATTGAAGCGTTCCACCATGGTCGTGTTCATAGCTGCATTGAGGCTGTAGCTTTCCCGCGTGATTGCCTGCAGCTGCCTTCCGAGCCATCGTGCAGGAAAGAGAAACACAGGGAGCAGGACAATGGCAATGAGTGTGAGCTGCCACGAAAGGACAAACATCACGCCAAGAGTGAGTACAACACTGATGAGGTTCCCCACAACTGTCGAGAGAACGTCAGTGAACGCTTCCTGTGCACCAAGCACATCATTGTTGAGACGCGAGACAAGCGCACCTGTCTGCGTTCTCGTGAAAAATGCAATGGACATCTCCTGGACATGACTGAACACCTTCGTTCTCATGTCGAATATGAGACCCTCACCAATCCGTGAAGAGAGATACCGTTCCCACAGCATGAGACCAGCATCAGCAACTGCAAGCCCGGCAATGAGCAGAGCAAAGCCAGCAATCACGCCACCACGCTTCTCGAGAATGCCTACATTGATGATCTGCCTGTAGACAAGGGGATTTGCAACACCTACGAGAGCATCGATGATGACAAGGACCATGAAGAGGAGCAGGAGTTTCCTGAAGGGAGACACAAAGGTGAAGATGCGCCGGATTGTTGCTCGTGTAACAGAGCGCTGCTGTTCCTTCGACAGCTCATCATGACCTCGCATCGAACGTCGCATGTACCCGCGCATCATGCCCATGCCGCCAGGTCCGCTATGCATTGCAGTGCCCTCCCTTCTCTCCAGGCTGAATGAGCACCCGTTCAAGGAGCTCAATAAGGTGCTGCATCTCCGCAGTACTCAGCGGAGAGAAGACTGTCCGTGCTGCTTCAGCCCTTGCATGGTCCATTGCATGGAGCGCATGTGAACCTGCAGGCGTGACACGAAGGCGAATGCTCCGTCTATCTTCGTGATCCGGAACACGCTCGACCAGACCTGCCTCCTCAAGACCGTCAATGACTGCTGTGACAGAGCGTGGGGCAATCTCGAACCGGTCAGCCACATCACGCATGCGGACTGGTGCATCACAGTGGGCAAGATGGCGAAGGATACGAGCCTGCCCCATGGTCACCTGTGTAGGTGCCAGTGCCTTCATGCCACTTCTGCGAAGATGCCAGGACAGCCGTGCCATGAGTTCCGCGAGATGGAGCGGTTCATCAGGCTCGACACCCTGGGTCCGCTGCTGACTCACGCCAGTCTGCTTGCCATTCATAATTTATTGAGACTCCTAGACATTTACAGTACCTCACTATCACAGTACCACACCTCCATCCCCAAGACCGCATGATGCACAGCAAAAAAAGGTCCAAAAACGATATAATGATGCCACCCGCACATTCATGACCTGACAGTTGACCATGTTCCATCACAGCAGCTTCCGTTCCCGATTCCCCCTATTCATCCGATGCCTTTCTGCATTGGTCTTCCAGGGAGTCCTCCTTGGTCTCCTGCCTCTGAAGGCAACTGCTGCAAGCCCATCCCCTTCCGCGATCTGCTCATACCCGCCTGCCATCACACCCAATCCGACACTCACTTCCCCTTCAGCGACATACAGGGCAAACAGGACTGTCGAGCTCTCGGGTATCGGATGGCCCTCGGGAAGTACCGTCACAGTCACCATTGCCCCCCAGTCTGAGGTGAGCAACAGCTACCCGGTAGCAATTGGACAATCCGGGAGACTCTCCCTTTCCATTCCTGCCCCCTCAACACCGGAGATCCTCTATGTAAGTGCGCACTGCGGTTCACTTGTCAGGACTCTCAGCCTATCCATCACTGCATCCTCTGGACATTCATCTGTATCGAAGGCAGGAATTGCCAGTGCTGGAGCCGCACCAGCATCACCCAGCACCCTGCTCATCATTGTCCTTGCAGTAGCCATTGTCAGTGCATTCATTGTTCTGCAGCTCTTCCAGAGCCGCTCGCACCGCCAGCAGTAGCGCACGCCTCATGATTGATCCTGTATAGTGAACTTCACGCACCGAAGATCGTCGGCGTAGCCAAGGCTACTCAATTTCCTACGTGAGGTGAACACAGCAGAGGGGAACCTTGTGCCGTTCACGCTTGCTGCGGAACGAACGGCAGTGCGGAACACAGTGTATCAGCACCCACAACAAGGAGTCCGCACATGGCAAATGTCCAGGTCCATGCGACACGTACTCCTGCGCACAAGCGTGATGTGGTCGCAGAACTCACCGACAAGTTTTCCCGTGCAACATCCGCACTTGTCACTGACTACCGCGGACTGAGTGTCAAGGAACTTGAAGAGCTTCGCGACCAGCTCCGCTCGGAGCAGGTTGAATATGTCGTTGCGAAGAATACCCTCGCACGCCGTGCCGCGAACGATGCAAAGCTCGAGGCTCTCGTACCCGCCCTGAAAGGCCCGTCAGGTCTCGTCGTAGGGTACGGCGAGGTCACCACTCCTGCACGGCTCATCATGGCATTCGCCAAGGCGAACAAGACGCTCACGGTCAGTGGCGGAGTCATCGAAGGTACATTTGTCAACGAGAATGAGGTCAAGCAGCTTGCAGACCTCCCAAGCAAGGAAGTCCTCCTTGCCCAG
>DAIDIX010000202.1 GCA_027451645.1 Candidatus Dormiibacterota bacterium
GCATTTCACCTCAACCTCGCTCATGCGAATCTTGCAGGAGCAGGAGCAGTCATTCTCGTGTCCACACTGCCACTCATCGGACTTGGCATTCTCAGTGCAATTCTGCCCCTTCTTTCTCCAGAGAAGGGCGAACAGATGACTGTTGCGATCCAGGGAGTGCTGCTTCTCGTCTCAGGTGTGTACTACCCGATCTCGGTTCTGCCGAAGCTCCTCCAGGGAGTGGGGATGGTCTCCCCGCTTACAGGGACACTCTCCGGGATGAGGGCTGCACTCCTCAATGGGGCATCAGTCAGTGCACTTGGCACAACGCTCTGGCACCTTCTCCTCATGGGAGTCGTGCTCATCGTTCTGGGAATCTGCTGCTTCCAGCGGGCAGAGCAGCGTGCAAAGAGGCTGGGACTCCTCAAGAGGAACGGCTGAGGGAGGGAGCGGAGCGATCCGCTCCTTCCTCTCCTCACGGGAGGAACGGGCGTTTTGGCATATCGCACTCGGGGGTACATAGTGAGAGACGGCATTTGTGCGTGATGGGAAAGGGAGATGGCATGGCACCGCAGCTCAGTGGAGATGAGATCGCTCTCCTCCGCGAAACCCAGATAGGACATCTTGCGACCATCAACCCGGACGGAACACCGCAGGTGACGCCAATCTGGGTGGACACGGACGGGGAGTGCATTCTCTTCAACACTGCGAAAGGGCGCGTGAAGCATCGCAACATCCTTGCGAATCCCCATGTCGCGATCTCCGTGACAGATCACAATGATCCCTACCGCACCTGCATTGCCCAGGGCACTGTCGAGTTTGTCGAGGAGGGAGCAGAGGACCACATTGACAAGCTTGCGAAGAAGTATCTTGGCATCGACAAGTACCAGCGACAGCAGCTTGGAGAGCAGCGCATCATTGGCAGGATCCATCTCACGCGGATTGTCCGCAGAGTCTGACCCGCGTGCCTCCCTATGATGGTGGCGTGCGTGCAGTGAGCATCCGGGAGTGTTCGATGGCCCTGTCAAGGAGCGACTTGACAATGTCCTCCTGCGACAGCTCGTCCCTCAGTGCATGTGCAGTGCCGACCCGGATGGAGTGAGGAAGCTTCCCATGCACTGGAACTGAATCAAGAGCCTGCTGCAGGGCTTCCTGATGCACCTTCAGGTCGCTTGCTCCCTTGTGGGGAAGGACCCATGCAAGTGTCGTGCGGTCGAGACGGATGGGAAGGTCTCCTTCCCCGAGCAGTGGAGAGAGTGCATCGGTCACTGCAACGAGGAGAGCATCTGTGTGTGCCGAATCCACACTGCCTGAGGACGTGACCTGGCAGCAGTCCGCATAGAGAAGGGAGCCGACTTCAGGAGGATTCTCGATGCAGTCGAGAAGCAGTACGTGTCCCAGCTGGAGTCCGCCATTCCGTGCAAAGGATCCCGTGACAGGGTCCCGCTCTGCATGGTCGTGGACTGTGGCAACGAGTTCATCCCGCTCTGCCTCAACCTCACGGACAAGGAGTTCCATCTCAGCGATGTTCTGCTCAAGAAGCTTGAGGTACTCCTCAGCATCCGCGAGTTCCTCTGGCGAGAGATCATCATCGTCGTCATCGGACCATGTTTCATTGCCTTCGAGGTCGTCGAATGTCCCATCACCTGTCATTGCTGCATCCTCCATCACGCCCTTTGCCCTCATTATGCCAATGCCACTGCCATGATGCCAGCAGCGAATCCGACATGTGTCAGCGTTCAGAAGAGGTCACAGTGCGACTGCCATTCCACGTGGCAATGAGATCTGTCATCTCCTCAGCCCAGAACGCAAGTCCAACAAGCTGGTAGGAGATTGGCCCGGACTGGATTGCAGGACTGTTGTGCTCGAAGATGGCATGACCAGCTATCTGCAGTGCCCATCCGCACGCAAACATGCGCAGTCCGAGGCGGGGACGGACAAGGAGGAGGGGAATGCTCAGTGCAACAGTTGGGATGCCGACCAGGTGTGTTGCACGAACTCCCCTTGATGTGTGGAGTGCACGGTAGTATTCCATCTTCTCGGCAAATGGGGCACCTGGAGGGGGTGGAGGGGGCAGTGGTGCAGTGCTGCGTTTCATCCATTGAGACATGATGCAATCCTCCAGGTGTGGGCGGTGACGCCACCTTCACTGTACTCGGTTCCTCTGCAAATTCCCATGGAGCATGCTTCCCTGGCTCATCCATGGCGGGCAGTGCGACACGCCGGTTTGTACGCCTCTTGTCCGTCTTTGGACAATTTGCGATTGGTATAGTAGATGCAATACATAGACATCCCACTGGTGAGTGGAGGGGGAATACCAATGGCAGAAGCTACTGAGACGCAGAACGTCCAGCTTTCATGGTTCACACGACGGCATGCAGTCCGTGTGCAGCGTGCACAGCGTCGTGCAGAAAATCAGGCCCGCCGTGCTGAAAGCTACGCACAGCAGCTTGAGGAGCAGGCAGCTGCAGCAGCACGCCAGGCACGCGAGCAGCGTGAGCAGGCAGGAAGTCTCAAGGAAGCATCAGAAGACTACGCAACCCGCCATGCATCCATCCGTGAGCTTGAGCTCTCTCATACAACTGCCCGTTCTGAGGCAGAGGAAGAAGGCGACAGGCAGATCTCGGCAGCCCGTGATGAGGCAGCAACCCGTCGTGAAGCAGCCCTCAAGGCCATCCGCGAGGCAGAAGCCAAGCTTGAGGCAGCCCGCAAGAATGCGGACACTGTCGATGTCGAGACAGCTGAGAAGATCCAGAGTGCCCGTCAGGGTGCACGCGAGCGCGTGAACCGGATGACAGAGGAGCATCGCAGCCGGGTCCGTGCAGTGGCACGTGGCGAGGTGAGCGACAAGGGAGTCGAGTAAGGACTTCCAGTCGGAATTCGTTTCCAATCCAGCAGCCCTTCCCCAGCAGCCAGGCAATCAGCTGCACGGGACAGGGCTGTTGGCATGTCTGGGGACATGGTTGCGAGAGCGCATCTGCATTCCTGTCAGGATGCAGGCGAGGAAGCATCTGCGGATGGTGCTTTCGCAAGGGGAAGGCTGACATGGACAGCAAGGCCCTGCTCTTTCGGGCGAAGCTGGATTGAACCGCCATGGGCTTCCACAATCCATTTCGCAATGGGAAGTCCCAATCCTGTTCCCCGTGCATGCCGGGCAACTCCCACACGATGGAAGCGTTCAAATACCCGTCCCAGCTGTTCCTGTGGAATGCCGATGCCGTCATCCTCGACAACGATATCGAGTGATTGCGGAGTCCTCGATGCAGCAAGGTGGATATGCACCCCGTCAGGATTGTGTGTTACGGCATTGTCTATGAGGATGATGAGGAGCTGACGTAGCCGGTCAGGGTCCAGATACACGGTGCCAACATCTGTGCTGCAGGGAGCAAACTCATACGGTTGAGATGGTGTCGATGCAGCGAAATCACCATAGATTTCCTGAATGAGATGATCCGCATCCACCAGTTCCCTGTTGAGACTGAGAGCTCCTGTATCGCTTCGTGCAAGGGTAAGGAGATCTTCGACAAGGCGCTGGAGCCGACGGATTTCGAGTCGCATGGAATCGAGCACATCAGCATTCGCGGATATGGTCTGGTCGGGATGTCGACCGAGTACCTGGAGGCCGCTGTCAAGGATAGTCAGTGGTGTCCGGAGTTCATGCGATGCCTCAGAAGTG
>DAIDIX010000203.1 GCA_027451645.1 Candidatus Dormiibacterota bacterium
CTCTTTTGGTGGAAGCTGCTCAACTGATTTTGCAAACTCTTCTGCCTTGCTGAGTTCGCCCTTGGCTGCGGTGAGCTTATCCATTAGCTTTGGCATTGAATCTTCGGAAGCTGTTGCTATCTTCTGCTCGAGCGACTTCACATTGCTTTCAATTCCACTCTTTGCTTCTTCAGCAAAGTTACGTGCCATATGCCGGAATATTTCACCGGACTGTGCTTCACCAAACTTGTCAGTAACTGCCTTGAGAAGCCGTGATCCCGTTTCTTCCGCCTGCGGAAGAACTGCCTTGAGTTTTGAAGCTGCACCCAGTTTCGAAACTGCTGCTCCTGATTCTTCAGCAACCGTTTCCTCAGCGACAGTTCCTCCTTCCGCAGCTACATCCTCAGCAAGAGCTGCACCCTTGGCATAGGACATCACACCACCAGTCAGCGCAGTCATTGCAATCGTTCCAACAATGTTTCCTGCCCACTTGCCAATGTTCCCGCTTTCAAGGTCCTTCACATCCGCAAGATTCTTACCGATGCCTTCAAGAGTATTAAGACTCGTGGCAAAGCTGAAACCATGGCCATTGAATCCCGCAAGTGCTCCAACAAATTGACCAAGAGCCAAGTATCGCTTTGCATACCCCTCGAGGATGCCAGGAATGGGCAGGTGTATCCCCAACGCTCCCGCAAGCATGTTCTCTTCTTCAACCATCATTCCGACGGTAAGAGTGAGTCCAAGCTGGACCACTCCAACAACTAGACCCTTTACAGACTCGGCCACGCCAACTACGAACTGTTCATCAAAGTGAATGATCCCTTCCTCAAAATGCCATACATCATTGAAGACACCTGCGACATCATCCCAGAAGCTCGGTGCATGGTACTGCTTGTAGTGAGGGGAAAGAAGCGCTGCATCATTGAGCATGACTGCAAGCACATGTGTTGAATCATTTATCTCTGCAACCACGCCATTGACCTGATGCACAATGCCATTCAGTTCTTCAACGTACACATCTAGCTGGGCCTGAAGATTGCCCTCCTCCGTTTTCAATGTGCTCATGGTGCTGCTCAGTGTACCGCCTGTTCCAAATGCGTCATTTACAGCAGTTGCACGTGTTTCCTCAAGCTGCTGGACTATCTGCTTAGCGCTATCAAGCGTTGGAAATGCGCTTTGTACAAGACTTCGAATTGTCTGCAGGGACATATCACATGTGGAAATGCACCGTTCAATCGCCTGGCCCGCATCTAGAAATGCCCGCGATGACTTGGAGAGATTGGTCGCATATCCTTGCATGAATTCGTGGAAGAGCATTGCACTCATTCCAGTCCATCCACTGCCTGGCTCTCCGACAGATGTCACAACGTCATATGCGGTGGCGAGTCCCTGTCCAGTGCTGGAGAGTGTGCCAGACAGCTGCTGCAACTGACTCACATCAGACTGCGCCTTGGAAAGCTCCTCAAGGTACGGGGTGAATGTGTCCACAATGACAGTAACGACTGTATTGCCAGTGAAGGAATACTCTGCCTGCGCTGGCGACTGGATATCCTGAAGAAATTGACTCCCCATGCTGACCCCTACTGCGGCTTGCTGAAGGCATCTAACGTCGTTGCATTGGCATTCTCAGTCTTGATGTACGCATTGAGTGCCTGATCCAAAGCTTTGGAAATCTCCTCGCAGGATGAATGCAGCTTCTGCAGCATCGGGAGCCAGCTGTCCTGAAACGTGAGCAGTGCATCGTGCACTTCGCTACCACTCATAGCTCCTGATGCAGACGAAAACTCATGATTGACCTGCTGTCCCATGCTGCCCAGTTCATTGGTAGTATTTGAGACTTCAGCCAGTTTCTGCTGCAGATAGTTGAAATCAACACCGTATCGATCATTTCCCATGCACCGATGCTACTGTCCCGCTGTCCCGGCATCCCTGCCAGTAACCGATTTGCAACATGCTCGTCGAAATCCAAGGCTACATATCACATTGGGACAGACGACAATCGCAACGTGCATCCAGGCCCGAATGATCCACTTGGCACGAAGTAAGGAGGATACTCCTTGAAACTCATGAGAAACCCCAGAACTGCACACACTACTACCTCTGCGCCAGGAGCCACAGTTCTCCTGCCACACATCCTTCAGCCTGAAATCGTTGGCAAAGTTACCCACCGTAACAGTACGTGTGCTTGTAGAAATTCGAGCATGTGTATCCACCAAGAAGTGCCTGTTCATTCGTGTGATATGAGGTTCCATCTATGACGTACGCAGACGGACCATACCAGTAGCTCCGGACAAGTTGTACGCCAGGTGGAGGTAGAGCCGGCCAGCCATCCTTCTTTCCCGTAAGTTCCTGGGACATGAAGAGGTTCCAGATGGGACCAGCACCAGTGATGCCTATTGCTCCTCTCATTGGAGAGTCATTCGTGTTCCCTGCCCACACTGCAGTGAGAAGGTTCGGTGTCCACCCTATCGTCCAGTTGTCCTTGAAGCTGTCGCTCGTTCCCGTCTTCGCTGCGACGACATGTCCAGGCACCTCGAGAAGATTCGAGTATCCGAACTCGAGTTCACGATTCTGGTTGTTGCTGAGCGTTGTATTCATGACATACGCAGTCTGCGGTGTGAGTACATCGGGAGTCGCACCAGGTGCATGGTACAGCTCGGCTCCAGTGGCATCCGTGATGGAGAGGATGAACTGGGCAGGATGGTATGTTCCGCCATCAGCAAGTACGCTTGCGGCCTGGGCCATCTCCCAGAGCGGTATCGGATAGGAACCAAGAGTGGCGCTTGGGCCGTAGGAGCTGAGTGGTGCATTGAGTGTCGTCACTCCCATCTTTCGTGCCTGTGCAATGATCTGGGATATTCCGGTGAGCAGCTCAACGCGAACTGCAGGAATGTTGAACGAATTGCCAAGAGCAACTTCAAGAGGAACTTCACCATGCCAGGTGAAGTCATAGTTCACTGGCTGGTAGTACTGACCATTTCCCACTGGCACGGAGATCGGACCATCCAGCACGGGGCTCACCATGCTCACAACCTTGTTCTGGATTGCAGTGCTGTAGGTGAAGAGCTTGAAGGTGGAGCCTACCTGACGTGGAGTCGAAGCCATATCAAACGCTGCTCCAGGAACACTGTTCCCAGCATTGCCAACATATGCAAGCACATCCCCCGTATTCGGATCAATCGAGACAAGGGCAGCATCCGTGAGATTGTAGCTGTGAAGCCCAGCAACAGTTCCATTTGTGTCCGCCTGGGCCCGCTGCTGCATTGTCTCGTTGAGGGTACTGACAATGGTGAGTCCTGCTGTATAGGGATCAAGATGAGTTTCAGCAGCAACACGGTCTGCAACCTGGGTGACAAAGAACGGCACGACATTGAAGTTGTCCATGCTCCCGTTCGCATAGGTGAGCGGCTCTGCAAGAGCAGCATTCTCCTGGGCCTGCGTGATATCGCCTATCTGCCGCATTGCATCAAGCACGACCTTCTGCCGCACCTTCGCTCCAGCGGGATTGATGAGCGGATCGAGTACTGATGGATCATTCGGGAGTCCTGCAAGCATTGACGCCTGAGCAAGATCGAGCTTTGCAGCATCGATACCGAAGTACTGCCGGGCAGCAGCCTCAATGCCCTGTGCCGTGTTTCCGTAGAAAACGTCATTGAG
>DAIDIX010000204.1 GCA_027451645.1 Candidatus Dormiibacterota bacterium
TTCGTCATGACTCGCTACTCCGCCTTGGAGAAGGTGCTGCTGCCATGGCAGCAGCACTCATGGCCGGAGCTGTTGGTCTTGTCGGAGCTTCACATTCCGCCTCAAGCGACATCACGGTGGCTCTGCTTGTTGCAGCAGGGGGAGGCATTGTCCTTCCATTCATGGTGCTCATGCTCCGGACTGCTGCATGCGAGAGCGGTTCTGCTCTTGCTGGAGAATCCCTTCATTCTGGTCTTGAGGGAAGCAGATGGAATGCTGCACTCCTTGGCATCCTCCTTGCTGCATGTGCTGGACTGCCACCATTTCCTGTCTTCTTTATTGCTGTAGCGAGCATCCTTCACGGAGTGGCCACCCCGTATGCATGGGTAGTTGGAGCCTCACTTCTCGTATGGGGTGTGGGAATGGGGGCAGCATGGGTCGTGCTGCATGCACTCGTTCGAGATGAGGGTGTGAGAAAGCCTGGTGTTCATACTGCACGGATTCCGCAGGTTGCAGGAGGAATCCTGGTAGCAGCTGCCTTTGGTGTCATGGCAACTGCTGGCCTCCTCGGGAAGATTGTCGATACGCTTGTCGTCGTACTCAGGTAGTGCAGTCCACAGGAAGATTTCTGTTCATGCCATAGTGGAACACATGGCACGAGGCTCGAATGACCATGAATGAGCGCATGATATCCGCCCTTTTCCGTGTAGGAGGCGAGACAGGCAGGCTACTCGGCCCACTCCGATACACCCTGATGGACGTTGCAATGCGTGCCTCAGCTGTACGGGATCCAGGTCGCCTGGCACGGACTGCCGAGAACTACCTGAGATCCCCGTTTGCCTCATCGGAGCGTGAGGCACGACGCATGGCACTTGCATCGATGCAGGAGTATGGACGTACCCTTGCGGATTTTGCCTGGGCATCTGCAGCTCTCCCGCATGAAATCCGGCGGAATGTCCAGCTTGAGGGAATGGAGCACCTTGATGCAGTCGGTTCAGGAGGAGGCGGCATTGTGGCCATGTGCCATTTCGGCAACTGGGACATGGCTGGTGCCATAGGCCAGACCCTTGGTCTCAGGATAACGACTGTCATGAATCCCATCGGTTCTGACACGATGACTGCTGTTGTGCGGAATCTCCGTGAGCGGAATGGCATGGAGATCTTTTTTGCTGATGATGCTGCACGGGGAGTGCTCAGGGCACTGAAGCGTGGACGATTTGTTGCCATCCTCTGTGACATACCGGGCGAGCATGGTCCTACAGTTCCTGTCCAGTACTGCGGTGGAACAGTGCAGTTTTCCTCTGCACCAAGCTGGTTTGCACGCCATACGGGAAAACCTATCCTGCCGCTTGCCTGCTGGCGTTCCGGAAACGGCTACGTTCTCCGTGCATATCCGCCGCTTCCTGTGGAGAGGCATGAAACCGATGCTGATGTGATGGGAAGGATTGCTGGGCTCTTCACATCGCTCATTGCAACCTGTCCAGTACAGTGGTACCCGTTTCACGACATCTTCGAACAGGATTTGTCACAAGAAGACAGCTAGTGTGACAATGCAGTAAATGCTCTCGGTCGAGTGCCTGTCCAGTGTGACACTGGTATGGCAACCAGTTCTCGATGCCAGTTCCACTGCTCGGGAATTGCCCCGATCCGATGAGGAGAATGCACATGGCAGACATGCCAGACGAGGCAATTGTTCTCGATGACGTGTCAAAGCAGTTTGGTGGGTATCAGGCAGTACGGCACATATCCCTTTCCGTGCATCGTGGCGAACTCTTCGGTCTCCTCGGTGCAAATGGTGCAGGAAAGACGACCACGATTAAGATGATGGTAGGACTCCTGCGGCCAAGTGCTGGAAGGATTCGCCTGTGGGGCCATGACATCGTCACTGACGCCCTTCGGGCAAAGGCTGCCATCGGGTATGTTCCTGACAATCCGAACATGTATGGCAAGCTCACGGGAAGGGAAATGCTCTCGTTTCTTGCAGACATGTACCATGTTCCCCGGGACAAGCAGCATGCCAGGATAGAAGTCCTCCTTGAGACATTCGGCCTGGAAAGCCATGGCAATGATCTTGTCCAGTCGTATTCACGTGGCATGACACAGAAGCTTGCACTCTGTGGTGCACTCATTCATGAGCCAAAGATCCTCTTTCTCGATGAGCCAACTGTGGGACTTGATCCTGTGGGAGCCCGGCAGCTGAAGGATGTCATGCTCCATCTCAGGAATGAGGGAAAGACTGTTCTCCTCAGCACCCATGTGCTTGAAGTGGCAGAAGCGCTCTGCGACAGGGTGGGCATTGTCCATGATGGCCAGCTTGAGGTTGTGGATTCTCCCCAGGCACTGCGATCCACACATGGCAATGAGCACCTTGAGGATGTGTTCCTTCACCTCACGGGGAAGGAACGGACAGATACGGCACTCCAGCTCATTCGGGTGTTCGAAGGTGATGGGAGTTCCGCATGACTGGCGGGAGGCTCCAGTTCCTGCTCCTTGCCCGACGGGGGCAGATGGCATGGAACACGATGTTCCACGGTACCCGTACAAAACGGATTGCTGCGTGGTCACTTATTGGCTTCGGCCTTCTTGGTGAGGTTGCATTCTTCAGTGTTGCAGGGTTTGTCGTGTCGTTCCAGCATCTCCATATCACCTCATCATTCGTGGCCGGTCTCCTTACACTTGTGACAATGTTCACAGCAGCTACTGCCATCACCTTCGCTCTGAGTTCCCTGTATTTCTCACGGGATCTCGATCTTCTGAGAAGCATCCCCATGGAGCCCCGTCACATCATCTGGCATCGTGTTCTCGTGCAGTGGTGTGTGGGAATGGGTCTTGGCATTGTCGTGAGTGCACCATTTGTCCTCAGTGCTGTTGCATACCACCATGCCTGGAGTGCCATTCCCGTCATGTTCTGTGCCATTGGTGCAGTCGTGCTGCTCACCTTCAGCTTGCTGACTGCACTCACTGTCGTCCTTCTCCGTATCGTACCTGCGAAGTGGGTCAAGAATGCAGGTGCGATCGTGGTCGTGGGCACAGGCACAATCGTTGCTGGACTCAATGTTGTCCTCAGGCTCTCCTCGTTCACGGGTGGAGCTGGACTTGCAACGGTATCTGTCACTCCGTTCTCGCATACGCCACTCAATGCAGCGTGGTCTCCACTGGCGTGGGCATCACGGGCCATTGCGGATGCATTCGCTGGGAGGAGCGGGCAGGGACTCCTCTGGCTCCTTCCCACAGTTGCTGTCAGCATTCTTGTGACAATGCTGTGCATCAGGGGAGCTGAACAGGTGTATGTCGAGGGGTATGAGCGGAATGCGAGTGCAGGGAACACTGGCTCGAAGCGACGCATGCGGGCGAACGTGTTCGGTGCACGGCCCCGCATCTGGAAGACAATTGGGCTCAAGGACTTCATCGAAATCCGAAGAGATGCATCACTTCTTGCCATGCTCATTCTTCCCCTCATCATGTTCGGTCTCTACGTTGGTGTGGCAGCACCTCCGATTCCTGTCCTGCACACCACATGGCTTGCACCGCTGTTTGTTGCCTCGAGCACAAGTCTCTTCACAGCAGCAGGACTTGCTCTCCGTGGCATTGGGGGTGAGGGAAGCAGGCTCTGGCTCATCAAGGCATCACCGAATCCAGTGCGGAGTGTCATTGC
>DAIDIX010000205.1 GCA_027451645.1 Candidatus Dormiibacterota bacterium
GACTTTTCAGTCCGAAGTTATGGAATCCACGCTTCCCGTGCTCGTCGACTTCTGGGCAGACTGGTGCCCTCCCTGCCGTGCCATCGCTCCAACAGTCGAGGAGCTTGCGAACGACTATGATGGCAAGCTCAAGGTCATGAAGCTTGATGTCGATGCCAATCCCTCCATAGCAGGGATGTTCGGAGTCATGAGCATTCCCACACTCCTGTTCTTCAAGGACGGGAAGCTTGCAGACCGGGTTGTCGGCTATCAGCCAAAAGCGAAGCTTCAGGAGACGATCGAGTCCCTCCTGAGGAGTGCTGCTGCAAAGTAGTTCCCTGGGGCATCAGCTGCACACGTCATGCGTGTACTGGTGCCCCAGTCCTTTTCCTGCTGCTTCCACTACCATGCGAAGCAGTTCGCCATCTGACCACGCTGGACCGATGAGTGTTGCACTCAGTGGCATGTCGTGCCCACCCCTCTCCCCGATCGGAAAGGCTACAGCGGGTCTCCTGAGAAGATTCGCGACAGCCCCCAGTGGTGAGAGCTCCACTCCTGCAGTGAAGAGTGAGATGGGATCGGGGTGCTTCTCCCTCCATCCGATGTCCGGAACAGGCATGCCAAGTGTCGGGTGCAGGAAGAAGGTACCGGGGAGGGAGAGATCCTCCACCCTCCTTCGGAACTTCTCAAGCGTTGCACTGGCCTCGTGAAACCCCAAGAGCCCCTGTTCATCAGCATGCTGTCTCCACGCCCTGAGATGCGGTTCGAGCACCTCATCCTGAATGTGACGTGGTGGAGAGGCCAGGTTCATCCATAGAAGCTGGAATGCATCCTGTATTGCCTTCTCCTCAGGAAGCATGAGCACCTCAGGCGAGAAGCCGAGTTCCTCTCCAACCATCCTGCACTGCTCAAGACTCTCCTCCCAGAATGCGGACCTCCCTCCGCCAAATGGACGTCCATCGAGTATCACGAGCCTCCTGGGCTGGTACGCCTTTTGTGAATAGGCACATGCAACATCTTTCAGGAGGGCTGCATCACGTGCAACAAATCCGTGCGTGTGGAGGCCACACTGTTCGGAAATCGATGAAGGGTCATGGGGGAAAAGTCCAGGGGTCGTCTTCCAGCCCACAACTCCACAGCATGCAGCAGGGATGCGTAGCGAACCTGCTGCATCAGTACCATGGGCAATCTCGAACGTTCCTGCTGCAACGACTGCTGCTGCACCCCCACTTGAGCCTCCGGAAATCTTTGAGGGATTGCATGGATTGACAGCTGTACCAAGAAGGTCTGACTCTGTGACGGGAAGGGCCCCGTAGGACGATGTGTTTGTCTTGCCGACGATGACTGCACCGCATGACCTGAGATGGGCAACCACTGGGTGGTCTGCTGCTGGCACATGTGTGCGGAATGGCAGAAGCCCATACGTGGTGCAGAGACCCCTCGTGTCCACAAGGTCCTTGATGGGAATCCATTTCCCTGCCAGCGGATGCGGGGAATGCGGGTCGTGCCTGGACTGTGCAATCCGGGAGGGCTGTTCCCAGGCAACCATTCCCCTGTATGGTGCATCCTTTGCCTTCAGCACTGCAAGGAAATCCTCAAGGGGAGTGTCAGAGTGCTGTGAAGTCTCCACCCTTCTTTCCCCACGGCCAGTGTTCTGTCATGGCCTCATCCGGATCCGGTGGTTCCAGGACACTGCTGCAGTATTTCTCCCAGGCAAGCCTGGTCTCTCCGAGCGATGGAGCATGTTCCACCTCCTCCCTTCGGAGAAGCATTCCTGTGCGGTGGGCAACGATGCACTGGAGCTCCTGATATTCGAGAAGCTGCGTGTGGGACACCTCGATCTCCTCGGCATGTCCAGGAAAGGAGAGGCGAAAAATGAACTGTCGTCCTTCCTCGTGGTCGAAGCGTGAATGCGGAGTGACTGCGATATCCCTGATGACTGGACAGGCTGCACCGACTGCATCGAGCCATGCATGCTGGCAGGTTTCTCCATTTCCAAGAAGGCGTGTCGGCAGGAGAACTCCCCCGAGTGCAAGAAGCGCTTCCTGGAAGGCATGAAAATACACGAGCTCCCTTCCATTGAGTGCAATCATTCCCGTCACTGGTGTTCCCTGGTATGACACCGTGACTCCAAGGGGCCTGGCATACGGTTTCACAGCCTCGTGCTCCGACCATCTCACGTGGAGCTGGAGGTCTCCGCTGTTTTCCGTACCTTCCATCATGCTGATTCGAGACCAACATGACCTGCTGCAAGGGCAACGGTATTTGCAAGCAGCATCGCAACCGTCATCGGACCAACTCCCCCGGGAACAGGAGTGTATGCAGAAGCGCGCGTGGCACATGCTGGATCGACATCGCCTGCAAGCTCTCCTCCGGAAAGCCGGTTCATTCCAACATCAATGATGCATGCGCCTTCCTTCACCCAGTCCGGCTGTACAAAGTGCGGTCTTCCAATGGCAACAACAAGGATGTCCGCTCTGCTGGCGATCTCTGCAAGATGCTTCGTGTGGGAATGGCACATCGTCACTGTCGCATTTGCATTGAGGAGCATGAGGCCCATCGGTCTCCCCACTATGGTGCTCCTCCCGATTACGACTGCATTCGCCCCATCGACATTCACTCCAGCATGACGGATGAGCTCCATGCACCCCTTTGGTGTGCACGGTGCAACGATGGGAGTACTCCCTGCAGCGAGCATGCCAAGATTCCACGGATGGAAACCGTCAGCATCCTTCCCGGGATCGATTGCATGCATTACTGCATCAACTGCGATGTGTCCAGGAAGGGGCGTCTGGACGAGAATTCCATCGACAAGGGCATTGTCGTTGAGCTTCCCTATCATGACAAGCAGCTCATCCGTTGACGCATCCGCAGGAAACCGGTGAACGTCCAGATCCACCCCTATCTCTGCTGCACGTCGGGTCTTGTTGCGGACGTAGACCTCCGATGCGGGATTGTCTCCCACAAGGATGACTGCAAGAGATGGGGGTGCTCCCCGCCTTTCCCGGACTGCAGCAATCGGGGCTGCAAGCGTAGCGAGTACAGACCTCCCGAGAGCCCTGCCATCAAGAACTGTTGCCATTGCACTCCTCCCGAAACCTTCTGCATCCCGAGCCTATCACCATCCAGGCAGTTCCCGTTCCGGATCCTCCCTCTGGACACAGCTCCCAATGGGGGTACACTACCCGTATGGAAAACGATCTTTGCCGTGTCTGCCTCAAGAGACCGGAGATACCAGACGAGCGTCATGGCCGGTGCGAGGCATGTGTGAAAGCGCAGCGCGTTGCGCTCCGGTTCCGTCTTGGACCTGATTCGACTGGACATGGGCTCCTCGTGAAGGCTGGGGAACTCTCACCCCGTGCCCTGAAGCAGAAATGGCATGATTCACTTGCCTCGTTCTCGGGAAGTCCATCTGTCAAGCCCCACCTCAGTCTCCACGAGGTCGAGATCATCACGACAAAGGACCGCATCGATACCATCCGGATCTCCCAGGATCTGGCACAGCATATTGATGATGTCCTTCCTCTTCTCCGCACTGCCTCGGAACGAACGGACGGGGCCTGGTAGCCTTTCCTCTGCTACACGTGGAGCAGCTTCCACCAGAGTGATGGCCTGTGCACTGGTCGTACGGGAACGAGCATCACGCCT
>DAIDIX010000206.1 GCA_027451645.1 Candidatus Dormiibacterota bacterium
CATCCGTGCTCCTGGAGACGCTGTCCTGCAGATCTCGGAGAAGAGGTCCTTGCAGGCTTCAGGGGTACACCATTCCGTGATATTGGAAAGGGCAAAGACCGAGATGGAGGAGTCTGGCATCGTCTGCAGGAATTCCGTATATGTTCCATCGACCAGCTCAAGCCGGGAGAGTCCATCCCGAATGGAGGTCATGGCATCTGTCTGGAGATATGGGGGAAGAGCATTTTGGGCGGGGTCATATGTATCGGTGAGCATCTCGTGAAAGAAGTAGTTCGACTGGATGGGGATCTCTGTCAGGACATGCCGTATGAGCGCATTGAAATGTGTGGAAAGCTTCTTCTCGTCCACATGCTCCATGAATCCGGAGTGGAAGGTGGTGCGGAAGGTGAGCCGGTTTACAAGCAGTCCGAGCATAGTCTGCCAGCGGCGGTTGTTCCACTTCTTCTCGTAGAACTCACGCTGCTCATCGAGCGTTGTGCAGGAGAGGAGTTCCTCGTACAGTCCACGTGAATGGATGAATGTCCTGTCAAAGGCAACGATCTCATGGATGTACTTCTCGCTGAGTCCAGCATGGATCACCCCATTCACGAGGAGAAGGGGATGATCCTCCCAGAAAGCCCGCGTTTCATCATCGAGAAGATGCCGCATCGCTGCATACCAGTGACGACGTTCACCCCGTGATGCAGGGAGTCCACCGAGAAAGGGAAGGACATCATGTGCAGGGAGGGACGCTATGGCTGCAGCCTTGAGTGCTACAAGGTGGTTCTGGGGAATGCTGACATCGATGCTGTAGAGCTTTGCTGGCAGTGCAGCAAGCATGGCGAGAGAAGTGCATCCTCCAGAGCTGATGACTGCAACCGTATCGTGGGCTGTGATGCCAAGTGCCTCAAGCTCAATAAGGGGATCTTCCCGCACCTGAGCGAAGAAGAGCCTGTCGGATGAAGCTGAATCGAGACGGGTGCGTGCGATCCGCTGTGAGGCAGCCAGTGATGCATGTGCAGAGGTGGGTGTCATGCAGCAGTTCCACCTGATGCAGCAACGATATACGATATGACATCCCCAACAGTCTTGAGAGACGGGAGATCTGTGTCAGAGAAGGTCACCTGAAAGCGGTCCTCCATGTCAAGCGCGAACTCCACGTACTGGAAGCTGTCCGTAATGATGTCCGAAATCGGAAGGTCAAGTGGGCAATCAGCGAGCTGACGGTTTGCGAAAAGTGCAACTGCCTCATGGATTTCAGTGGAGGAATCAGCCATGATGTTTCTCCTGTAGTTCAGCAAACTGGTGAAGCTGCTCTGCATATTCCTGCATCGTTTTCGCATACACTTCTTCATCTGCATGCCGGTACCGTTCGAGGGTGTCCTGGATATATGTCTCGCCATACTGTGGATGCATGTTCTTTAGTGCCCGGGATACCCACTCGATGTGCCACCGCTCATCTTCCATGATCCGGGAGATGGTGGTAAGGATTGCAGGCGATGTACCGGGAATGAGGCGATGCTCAGCATACTGCCGGATCACCCGCTTCTCGAATGTGAGGGTAATTGCAAGCACTTCCATGAGATTCGAGGGAATGCCAGCAGCCTCGAGATACTGATCCTGGTAGGCAGAACCGATGCGGAGCGGTGCCGTCTCCAGCTCTCGCATGCAGTCAGTCCACAGCCATGCATGCTGCGCTTCATCAGCGTAATGCCGCGTGAGATCATGCTGGATCTCCGGTTTCCTGATGCTACGTGCAAGGCGGCCAAAGAAGAGGGAGCCGGCTATTTCTGAATGGCGGTAGTAGCTGAGAAGCCACTGCTCATGATCATCGTGGGACATCGAAACTCACTGCTGCAGGGCAGCTGCACAGGTGATAATGCAGCTGTCGTGGTGGAAGGTGGTGTAAGTATAGCGAAGAGAACTGCGTCCTATGCAGCAGGCTGTTCCATCGTATGTGCCAATGCGGATCGATGTGGGGAGGAGGTGGGAATTGCCAGGCGTTGCCTTGAAGCAGGCCTCTTTTACTGTCCAGCGTTCAATGAGCTCCTCTGTCGAGGTGCACGGTTTCTCGAAGCCAGGGTCGCAGATGAAGTGGCTGAGACGCATGTCGAGTGTGCGGATCTCCTCGATGTCGATTCCGATACCAAGGAGAGTGTCGGAACACGGTGCATGTGCTGTTGCACGGAGGCCATTTGAGGTGCTTGAGGATGAAGACCATGATCGAGCGGGAGACGCTTTCGGGAAGGAAGAGACGTGCCTTCGGGAAGGGGCATACTGCTCCAGGCGCACGCAGACGACATGTCCCTCGAGTTCAAGCTCGTACATGGTTCCCACTGAACATCTCCTCCCCAATGTGCCGGACTGCGAGTGCGAGGAGCGGAAGGGAAGCATCCTGGGAGCTGCTCATCTGTGTGAACCAGGAGGTATCCCACTCCTTCCGGACATACAGCTGGGGAGCAAACGTGGAGAGGGAGCGGAGCGCATCCCTGAACAGTGCGCTGCCAGTTCCAGCCACACCTCTGCAGAGTTCTGCATATGTCTCTGGATCGATGAGCCGTGGTGGAGGAAGTGCCCGAGTGCAGTATTGGGGAAAGGTGGAGAGCACCTCATGGAGAATGCATACAGCTTCATCGAGATCGGGACTGGAGGACATGGGTGCTACGCAGTGGACAACCCTGGGAGCAGCAGAGCTGAGGAGGAGCGAGATGCACTGCGCAACCTGCATTCCCGACGTGAACGGGAGGAGCGTGTCGCCTGTGCCAGGGAGAAGGGGAAGCACGCCACGTGCAACAAGGCGGAGTGTCCTGTGCACAACATTCTGCTGAATGACATGGCCCTCCCTGTCATCGATGAGTACAGTTCCCACCCTCAGGATGGTCACAGGACAGGGGAGGGAAGTGGTGAGTGCATCACGTTCTATCGTCCATTTCGACCATTCATAGGCATTGGCGAACTCGGGTTTCGAGACAACAGGTTCCTCCGGTATTACGCCTCTGGTCAGTCCGGATGCGTAGAGCGAGCTCATGATGATGATGTGCTGGAGATTGGGGAACGAACCTGCCATGGAGAGGAGGGCTCGTGTCCCCTCAACATTCACCCTTCTCGCATCTGATTCCGTGACTGCAAAGGAAGTGAGACCAGCGCAATGAATGATGTGCGTGATCCGCGAGGCAACCGAGCAGTCAGGCATGGAAGCTTGCGGCTCCTCGAGGTTGAGGGGAATCCAGGTTGTGATGCCATCGGATTCAGGTGGGGAGGCATGATGGGTGGCAATGAGTTCGGTATGTGGTTCGTGGGCAAGGGATCGCCGGAGGAGCCCACCGATATACCCTGTACCGCCAGTAATGAGGATTGTGCGATGGGCAGTCATGGATTCTCCGGGAGCCTTGCTTCTTCAGTACGCCCCATTGCTGCAGCAATCCACCGTTCAAGCCCGAAGGCTGTGCATGCTGTCCACGCAGGCTCACCCCCGATCGTAATGGCAAACCTGTCCGAGAAATGAGTGCGGTGAAGATTTGTGGAAGAGAGTGCGACATGTGCACCAGTCAGGTACTCCATCTTGGATGGAGCAAGCTGCTGCATGAGAGAGGCAGGATCACGCATCGGTGCAAAGAATGCATCGGTTGCAGGAGCAGCTTC
>DAIDIX010000207.1 GCA_027451645.1 Candidatus Dormiibacterota bacterium
AATTGGAGTTCGCGGCGAGAAAGTCCGAGCCCTTTCGCTACGACGATCTCACTCCGCTCATCGATGCATCGTTCGCACGGATCGTGAAGGAAGCGGAGCAGGGGCTCCGGAGGCGTCTCGAGGCATGACCCGGCCACTCCCTTCCCGCATTGTGGACAGTGTGCTGGAGGGAAGCATTGTCGGCAGCTTCTCCCGCATGGGTCCCCTCATCCGCTCCAGGCTTCCGGGATGGGAGGACTTCCCCCGCATGGATGGCATGACTGCCGTGGTGACGGGTGGCACCTCTGGCATCGGGGCTGCAGCTGCCCGGAAGATGGCGCTCCTGGGAGCGGACGTCGTCATCACGGGCCGTGACCGGAAACGTGCCGGGGACCTCCGGAAGACCATCCGTGCAGCACTCGACCGGGATGCCATCGACACCGTGCTCGGGGACCTCTCGGACCTCGGGAGCGTGCAGCATATTGCCCGGACAATAGTGTCCCGGCATCCCCGCGTGGATGTCCTTGTCCACAATGCGGGAGCCCTCCTTAGAGACCGCACGGAAACCCGGCAGGGCATCGAGATGACGGTCGCTGTCCACCTCCTTGCTCCCTTTCTCCTCACGGAGGAGCTTCTTCCCGCACTGCGTGCAGCCCCCCATCCCCGCATCATCACAGTCTCGTCGGGAGGCATGTACACCCAGCGGTTCGAGCTTCCTGGCCTCGAGATGCCACTGGACCAGTACAACGGAACCGTTGCGTACGCACGGGCCAAGCGGGCACAGATCGTCCTCACGGAGGAGTGGCAGCGGCGGTACGGTCCGGAAGGATTCACCTTCCATGCCATGCATCCCGGATGGGTGGCAACCCCGGGCCTCGATACGGGGCTTCCCCTCTTCGGGAGGATCATGAAGCCGCTCCTCCGCACTCCTGCCGAGGGAGCCGACACGATCGTCTGGCTTGCTGCCGGGAGTCCCGGAAGCACACACGGGGGCCAGTTCTGGTGCGACAGGACTCCACGGAGTCCGTACTACCTTCCGGGAACGAGGCCTGGAGCTGCGAGGGCACTCATTGAGGGGAAAGCCCTCTGGAAATGGTGCACGGAGCGCATACAGGACGGCCTCCGGCACACCGGGGATCGCTGAGATCGCGCCGAATTCACCGGACACTGCTACCATAGCCGTATCCCCACACGCACAGAGAGGACTGACCGGCATGGCACCTAGACATTCACGCTTGTTCCGGCTTCTGCTTCCGATCTTCTGCCTTGTCATGGGACTGGGATTTTTCCCGTCCCGGGTGGCACATGCTGCCTCATCGACACCAAAGGAGGTCCTCGGCTTCCTCCAGTACGGAGAGGTGGCAAGCGGGGCATGGACCACGGACGTGAAGCCGTACCTTTCTGACCTGTCCACCATCGCGTACTTCAATGTCGTTCCCGATGCGTTCAACAGCTCGGCTCCCGGATGCATATTCGGCTTCATGGGCTGTGCACCCACCTCCGGATACGCTGCCGGATACACCACCTGGATGAGCAGCAACGGGCAGCAGCTCGTGGATGCTGCCCACCAGGCAGGGGACAAGGTCCTCCTCTCCGTGAAGCTCGGGGGATCCTCCAGCATCTCTGCCATCATCGGGAATGAGACAGCTATACAGAACTGCATCCAGCAGTCCATAGGGGTCATGAAACAGCGGGGTGCGGACGGCATTGTCGTGGACTTCGAGTATGACTCCACTCAGCCATCCGCCTCGCAGTTCACGAACTTCATAGAGCAGTTCCACCAGGCACTCGTCAACGAGACTCCGCAAAGCACGGAACTTGTTGTCTCGACCTACTCGTCAGCTGCCATGTACAGCGAGATGTGGGACCTTCCCGCACTCGCCCCCTATGTCACGGCTTTCGATGTCATGGCCTACGACATGAACATGCCAACAGTCGGGGCACCCCTCCAGGGCACAGCACCCCTCACTGCACCCTCCGGGGTCTGGAATGACACGGAAGTGCTCAACTCGTACGATTCCGTCGTCAGTCCCTCGAAGGTCCTCCTTGGCATTCCGTACTACGCCTACACGGCCTGCACGCAGAACACTGCCCCCCATTCCACAGTCCTTGGTCCGTGGTACTACGGAGCAAACACGTTCACGTACTCCGGCCTCCAGTCCGACTTTGCGTACATCCAGTCCAACCCTGCCTTCGGGTACCAGACGGGATTCGACAGCACGGGGGAGATAAACTGGTCGAGCTGGTGGTCCCCGTACAGCAGCTCCCAGAACTTCTGCAGTGCTGCATATGACCAGAGCACGGAGTACAACTTCCAGAGTGGACCCTCAGGAACGCAGTTCCAGTGCACTGTGCCCTCCTCAAGCTTCAGCTGCGGATCGTACCGCGAGGTGTACTGGGACAGTCCCCAGTCCCTTGCCCTCAAGTACCAGACAGTGAACACTGATGGTGCACGGGGAGTTGCCCTGTGGTCGCTTGGCTATGACAGCGGAACCACAGCCCTCTGGAATGTCCTTCCCCAGAACTTCACCATCAACCATGCACCACCAGCCATGATGTCCCAGCTTCCTGCAACCGAGCAGGCAACAGCCTTCCCGATAAGCTGGCAGCCCACATCGAACATCCCCCTTGCACGGTACGAGATCTGGGTCCAGGCAAACGGTGGAGCATGGCTGCCGTACATCTCCACTCCCGCTGGGACGACATCCGTCGTGTTCTACGGTTTCCCGGGCGTGACATACTCCTTCTATGCCGAGGGTTTCGCTCCTGACGGCACGGGAAGCGGGACGCCTGCGGACAGCAGCTATGTCCAGACCACGACTGCCATTGCCGCAAACGCTGGCCATGGGGAACCCTTCACTGGCATGTACTCCCTCGATGCCCACGGCAACATCTACGAGGTTGCCTCTCCGCCCCTCCAGTCGACAGGCATCTGGAACTACAACCTTGCACGGGGACTTGCCCTCAATGCCTCGGGAGAGGGCGGCGTGGAACTCGATGCGTACGGTGGTCTCCATGCATTTGGCAACATCCCCAATGCAGGCCAGTCCGCCTACTGGCAGGGGTGGGACATCGCACGGGGCATTGCCCTCTATGGTCCTGGAGCAGGAACTGGCGGCTACGTCGTCGACGGCTACGGGGGAGTCCATCCCATCCAGATCGGCGCGAACCCGATGTCGCCTCCTGTGACCCTCAGTGACTACTGGCCAGGACAGGATGCTGCAAAGGGCATTGTGGTCTTTCCCGATGGAAGCGGGGGCCTTGTCCTTGATGCCTACGGCGGCATCCATCCCTTCGCAACAGGTACCAATCCCATGCCAGCAACGCCGGTGACAAGTGCGATCTGGCCAGGATGGAACATTGCGAGGAGCATTGTCCTCAATCCGGATTCCACAGCGAGCTCCTACAGTGGATACGTCCTCGACGGCTTCGGGGGAATCCATCCCTTTGCCTCCCAGGGCATCGCAATGCCCTCAATGCCACAGATCTCGGGATACTGGCCAGGGTGGGATGTCGCAAAGGCAATCGTCAACCTTCCCGGTACTCCAGGGGCCGGATACGTCGTCACATACGATGGGTACTTCCACCCGTATGGCGGT
>DAIDIX010000208.1 GCA_027451645.1 Candidatus Dormiibacterota bacterium
CGCGTATGTCCATGGCTGTATCTCCCTACCGTATTCCATGTCCAGCGAACTGAATGACTGGATAACCGCCATGTTTCCCTGGAGCGTGCAGCAACCCGAGCGACGCTGTGTAGGAGGAAACATATCCGTCACGTTCATGCTGTATCCGCTCAACCGTGGTCCAGAGCCCAGGAGAAGCCAGTGCAGCATCAGCTACAGCAGCAGCGGTAGCCGGAAATGGAAGGGATTCGATGATATCGTGGATTCCAATTGCGAAGTGCTGGCTCCAGCGGAGCAGCTCACGGGCAGGCGATGTCCGTTCACCAAAGTTCACGACAACACGGCTCCTGTGAACTACCTCAATGCCAACGGGCTCCCGTTCAGGAAGGGTAACCATTGCAGCAACCCCCTGGTCACTCTCCAGTGCAGACCGTACGAGACAGGTGGGAACCCATGTCTCATGTTCAGCATCAAAGAGCTGTGCTGGATGGATGCGGAGTGGCTGGAGAAACGTTGTATGAACCGGGTCGTCCTCACGTGGCACTTCCATTTCTGGAGCAAGAAGATCGAAAAATGACGTTCCTGATGTTACATGTCCCAGCTGGAAAGTCTGCTCCTTCGTGTTCTCAAGCTTTCGCGACATCTCCTCATAGATGGTCTGCAGTATGTTCATCTCGTTCCCCTCACTGGCATTACTCCATGCCCCTGTCCACACCGGGTGACAGCTGCACTTCGTTCTGAGATCTGAGGGATGGAGTCAGCCACTGTTCGAGATGTCTGTCTGCTACTTCTCGAGCTCCCGCTCTTCCCTTCGGCGTTTCGCCAACTACCACGAGCGTCCTCCAGTGCTCGATGTTTCTGGAGGCGTTGCAGAGATCGAGGGCACGGCCATACATGGTGGGATGTGCATAGAGCTCCTCATATGTATTCTGGAGCAGCTCAGCATCGCTCAGTTCTGGGTGTTCCCGCTTTCCAGCAAGGTGTGCACTGACACATGCACGGACAAACCTATTGGCTGCAGGAATGAGATTTCTGAGACCATCCTGATGGGCAGGAAGTGAAGTGCGTTTCACCAGTGTTGGGTCAACAAAGCGTACAGCTGCTGGATTTCCATCCGGAACGATGACGAATTCAACAGGCAGGTCGCTCTCGGAATCGAGCACACCTGTGAGCCTCCACCCCCCCCGGCCACTGCGGTGAGGCTCCCAGAGCAGCGCATTCTGCCATGAGCTGGCATGCGTCTCGTTGCCCCGGCGAATGGCATCCCTGCGGAGTCCTTCCAGCACTTCGAGAAGATTCACTCCCGTAGTGGAATCCATGCACCCCATTCCGATCCGGTAATGGAGAATGTCCTGATAGACCTGCAGAGCGAGACCGTGAGGGAAGCGCATCGGCTCAGTCACTCCGTACCTCCTGTGAGCGATCTCGAAGTGACATCATCCTCAGGAGAACCCTGCTCTGTGCATCCCCAGAATGAAGGAGCAAGAAGGTGCACCCGGGGAGTCGGAGGATGTCCAGGAATGCCACACAGAAACTCTGCACTCCATTCCTCAACTGCCCCATCAAAAAGGGACTGGAGGCCATCGACCATTGGATGATCTCCAAAATCTGACTTCCAGCCGAGCAGGCGCACTGCATACTGCATGCGTTCAACTTCGTGTGCAAGGATTGGCACAGGGTACATGCTCAGTGCAATGCCCCGCACATCCTCCAGCCTCAAGTCTCCGCACGAAACACGTCGCACGTGCACTTCGCCTTCCTCGGGTACAAGGATGTCAGCCTGTCTCGATGGAAGCAGCTCATCATTGTGCTCTATCTTTCCCCGCATGAGGGTGGGATGCCACATTTCCGTCTGTTCATTCCACCAGGCGACTGGAGACCAGGTTGAGGCTCCATCCTCCTCAGTGACCCTGGAGAGGTACTCACAGAGGTCCACAACGCCTTCTATCGGCTGGAACTTGACTTTGGAATGGCCAGACACTTCGATGCACTCCTGACCCGGTTGAGGCTGCTCCTGCGTGTCAGCAGTACCGCTGGCAAACTCGTGCTTCCAGGCTCCAAGCGCAGTCTGATAGTCCTGAAGGACAGACTCAGCGACATCCGTGAAGCGGTGCTGGATATCGTCTGGAGCTCCTACGAAGCAGGGGGAGAGAAGCTCGAGAAGCTCGAGCGTATAGCGAAAGAGTGCAAAGCGCTGTGTTGACTCGGACACGTTCCACGCAAAGCGGAGACAGTGTGCCTCAACATTGCGTACTGCGCACTCAGGCACGGAGGCTGAAGCGCTCGCCTCTGCAGGAATGACAATAGGTACCATTCCGCGATCATGGGGAACAGCAAAGTCTCCATCAATGATTGTCGGACGCCAGACATTTGCAGCCGCATCCCACCACTCAACCGGAACATACCGGAAGAGGTACTCATCCCACCTGTGTGTCAGTGCATCGTGAAAGCTGCTGTCTGTCATGAGATCTCCTGCACCTGGCACGTTCTCTACCCTTCACACGCAGCATACGAACTCCCCGCGGACAGCTCACGGACATTGCATTCTGCCTGGTACCACATGCACAGATGCTGTTGGACAGAAGTTCAGCATGAGCAGGCCGTGATCAACTTGCTCGTCTGCCTCAGGCAGAGCACATTTCCCAGTTTGCATCCCCGGAAGCAGCAGTCAGGAGCATGCTGCGCATTGTTCTTGGGGACTAGAGGGCAGAGAGTCTATCCGCTACGTAGTTCGACATTGCGGATGCCATGCCCGTGATCTCTTCTGTAGTCACCCCGGCTATGGTAGTCTGGCGAATCGTGCGAATTGCCTGCCGGATACCGGGAGGGGAATGCTCTGCGGAGGTGAGGACTGCAACAGTTGAGTCAGCCTTGTCGCCAAGCGTTCTCTTGGCAATCTCCACAAGATCCGCAATGATGGCATCGAAACTCACCCCCCCGCCACCAGCGTCAGGTTCCTGCTGAAAGCCACTCATGGGTGTCATTGGTGGTCCGCCTGTGTTCTGGGGAGCGGACATTGGTGAAAACACACTGCTGAAGTCGAAAACGGAAAATCCACCTCCCTGCTGCTCCTGTGCACCAGCCTGTTCCGGAGGCTGTGCATCAGATGGCGCCTGGGAAGCATTGGAAGTCCACGATGGCGCAGCAGGTGGCTGACCTGCACTGCCCATATCGGGAGCTCCAGCTACTGATGGCTGCTCATGGCTTTCGGGACCAATGACATTCTGATTCGACTCATCCGCCTGGGGCTGCTGCTGCCAGTCCCACGAAGGTGAAGACTGTAGACTTGGCGCTTCAGCACCCTGTGCACCACTCTCGCTGGTTGATTCATCTCCGCTGTGCACATCCCAGGGCATCCCCTGTGACGCAGTCTGCTGCGGATCCTGTGAAGGTGCATTCGACTGGTCAGCCTGCATGGGATATGCCTGCTCCTGAGGCTCGGCATTCCACTGGTACTGGGCAGTATCCCCTTCACCTGCAGATGCTTGGGGAGTGCCTGTAGCGGGAGATGAGCCCCATGGATACATGGACACATCGTTGAGGCCCGTTCCACCTTCAGATGCTCCTGCATCCCGTGCTGGAGGTGGAAGTTCCTCCTG
>DAIDIX010000209.1 GCA_027451645.1 Candidatus Dormiibacterota bacterium
GATGCTGCCCGAATGCCGAGCGATGTGAGCTCATCCTCCTCGAGGAAGCCGAGAGCATGGAGAACAGCCCGGAGTGCATCGAACTCCAAGCGGTACCGCTGCTGTGCAGTGCGGAGCTGTTCCTCCTCATGTGCGAGACGGTACTGGATGGTCTCCACCTGGAGGATGTGGTCCCGATGGGGCTCAAAGTACGGACAGTGATGGCATGGACTCTTTGCCATCTCCTTCCGGGACTGGGCGATGAGCCTGCGGTATTCGCCAATCTTTGTAGCGACGAATCCTGATGTGTTCCTTTTGCCCTGTGGACGCCAGTGGTCTCTCGTGAATACACGCTTGTCTGAGAGGAGGTCATGGAGCTGCTCTCCATGGTGCAGGTACGACCGGATCGTCTTCTGCGAGCAGGAGCGGTGGGGATGGGAGAACCGTATGAGATGGAGGGCAGCAAGCTCTTCTGCGAGCTCTGCTGAGGTCGTTGACCATGAATCCATTCTCTGGAGTGCCTGATAGTGACCAAATGACTGCTCCATGATGGAGACTGCACGGCTGTAGTCATGCCTTTTCAGGAGATTGAGCACCATTGCATATGTCGGGGTGAACTTCGAGAGGACTTCCATGTCACTGCCTGATGCAGCATCAAAGATGACTTCAGGGGGAACATCCCGGTCATGGAGGATGACTCCATGACCGATCGTGTCGATGCCCCTTCGTCCTGCACGCCCAAGAAGCTGTGTGACATCAGTGCTGGTGAGGGAGTGGAACCCAATGCCATCGTATTTTGTGAACGAGGAGATGATGCAGGACCGTGCTGGCATGTTGAGTCCCAGTGAGAGCGTTTCCGTTGCAAAGACGACCTTGATGAGACCTTGCTGGAAGAGGAGCTCGATGAGTTCCTTTGCAGAGGGCAGCATTCCAGCGTGGTGCATGGCTATGCCACGCATGACGACATCCTGGCTGATGGTGTCCTCGAAGAGCACCTGCTCCTCTGCGGAGAGCTGGCCGATGTGCTCACGATAGAGGGCCGCTATCCGGCTGGCCTCGTCTTGTGTAGTAAGTCGGAGGGCTGAGGCCTCACATGATGCAAGCGCTTCACGGCAGCCTCTCCGCGAGAAGATGAAGTACATTGCGGGAGTGAGCCCTTCCCTGTGGAGCGTTGGCACAATGGTGAGGAGGTCGTTCTCCTCCTGCCAGCGTCGTGGATGATGGCCCGGATCTGGCTCCTCTGGCGACCTGTTGAGCCTGCGGAGAAGTGTGGCATGCGGTGCACCAAGCTCATCAAACATGGGATAGAGGTGGTTGCCCACAGCCATCCAGAGGAGGAGTGCAACAGGACGCACATCATGTCGGATGACTTCGATGTTGCCCCTGAGCGTGCTCATCCATGCAGCCATCTCATCAATATTGCTGACTGTTGCACTGAGTCCGACAATACGGGCTCCAGGGGGGAGTCCTATGATGATCTCTTCCCACACAGTACCCCGGGGATACTCGTTGATGAAATGGATCTCGTCGAGAATGACATCCCGCACCCGGGCAAGCCGCTCAGGTTCGTCGTACACGATGTTGCGGAGTATCTCGGTTGTCATGACAAGTACGGGAGCATATTCATTGATGGCATGCTCACCTGTGACAAGACCGACATTCGAGTCACCATACCGGGCAGCAAGCTCACGGAACTTCTGGTTGCTGAGAGCCTTGAGAGGAGTCGTGTAGATGACTGCAGTGCCCTCGACCTGCTCTGTGAGGGCACGCCAGACTGCATATTCCGCAATCAGGGTCTTTCCACTGCTTGTTGGAGCACTGACGAGCGTTCCTCGCTCAGTCTCGAGCGCTTCCATTGCAGTGATCTGGAATGGATCGAGCGGAAACGGAACAGCTGTCTGGAACTTTGTGACATGGGGGTGAGTAGTCATTGACGCATTCAGCATACACTGCGCATTTCAGGCACGGGATGACTGAGAATCCTGTGGGATGCTGCCAAACGGCATCAAAGTGTGGCATGCTCCTACGTGTAGTCAAGGTTCCGGAGTGTTCACCCCATGTCAACAGCCACTGTTCCCACAGTCCCTGCAACTGCCCTTGAAACGCTAGTGACAGGATTCTGGCGTCAGGTGAGTGACCGTCCCAGTGCCCCTGCCATGCATTCAGCAATGGGATCGCGCTACTATCCGATCACCTGGAAGCAGTTTGGCGACTCGGTTGAGCGCGTTGCAGCCTTCCTTCTTGAGCGAGGTGTCAGTGACCACAGCTTTGTCGCCATCTGGTCAAACAATCGTCCTGAGTGGCATATCGCAGACATGGCGATTCTCTCCCTTCGCTGCAGGCCCGTTCCCATCTACCAGACAGTGAGTGAGGAGCAGGCATCGTACATTCTCAACCACTCGGAGTCTGTTGCCATCTTCGTCGAGAACGATGCACTCCTTGAGCATGTCCTTGCAGTCAGGGGATCTGTTCCCTCACTCACGACAGTGGTTGTGCTCGATCATGATGATCACGAGACGCTTCCCGAGGGGGTCTTTACGTGGGCAAAACTCCAGAAGGAGGCTGAGAAGCTCGTTGCGGGTCACCGGCCTGCACTCGAGGAGAGAAAGCGGCAGGTCACTCTCGATGACTTCGCAACACTCATCTATACGAGCGGAACAACAGGACCTCCAAAGGCAGTCTGCCTCAGCCACAGGAATGTCAGTGCTGCACAGCAGTCAATTGCGGAAGTGGTTCCCACGACTCCAGATGACCGCATCATGAGCTACCTTCCGCTCGCGCATATTGCAGAGCGGGATGTCAGCGAGTTCCGGTCGTATCTCACTGGATGCCAGGTGTACTTTCTTGACAGCTTTCCGAAGCTTGCAGAGCGGCTGAAGCAGGTTCGTCCAACACAGTTCCTTGGAGTCCCACGCGTGTGGGAGAAGATGGGAGAGCAGATCCGGAAGAAGGTGGGGAGCGGATCGGGCGTCCCTGGAGCTGTCGGCGCATGGGGGCTCCGTGTGGCCCGGGAATGGGCAGATGCGAAGTGCAGCGGTTCCGGGCCCGGAATGCTTCTTGAGTGGCAGCATGCACTTGCTGCGAAGCTTGTGTACAGCAAGATCAAGGAAGAACTCGGTTTCTCGGAAACCCGGGTTTTTGCCTCTGGAGCTGCACCGATCTCGATCGATGTGCTGAAGTTCTTTTACGGCATCGGTATCGAGATCGATGAGGTCTATGGTCAGACAGAGAATACTGCGATATGCTGCATGAGCCGTCCAGGAGCTGCAGTCCTTGGTACTGTGGGTCCAGCCTTTCCCCATGTTGAGGTGAAGCTTGCTGAGGATGGCGAGATTCTGTGCAAGGGAGATGATGTCTTTGTCGGATACTACAAGGATGATGGCGCAACCTCTGACACCCTCATTGACGGCTGGCTCCACACTGGTGACATCGGCTCATTTGATGATGCTGGACGGCTTCGCATCACCGACCGGAAGAAGGACCTCATCATCACGGCGGGCGGGGAGAATGTGGCGCCGCAGCTCGTGGAGGGATACCTCAAGGCGATCCCCGTGGTGAGCCAGGCGGTGGTGGT
>DAIDIX010000210.1 GCA_027451645.1 Candidatus Dormiibacterota bacterium
GACAAAGCCGTCCTTCGTCACAACGATGAGATCCTCGATGCGTATGCCACCGAACTGGGGATCATAGAGTCCTGGCTCCACAGTGATGATGTCGCCTTCCTTGAGCACAACATCGCTGCCACCTACATGGGGTTCTTCATGGATCTCGAGACCGACTCCATGACCTGTGCCATGGATGAATCGGGCTGAGGACGTGATGTCATCGTATCCAGGGGTCGCAGAGCCGTAGCCATGCTTCTTCAGCACCTCGCAGACAGCAGTGTGGATGTCCTTCGCATTCACCCCTGCTTTCACTGCCTTGAGACCGGCTTCCTGTGCTTCCTTTACTGCTTTCCACATGGCAACAACCTCGGGCGGGGGAGTGCCACGGACAACAGTACGGGTCATATCGCCCCAGAAGCGGTTCTTCTTGTGGAATGGAAAGATGTCGAGAACAATGGGGAGTCCAACCCGGAGCACGGGACTTGTTGCCTTGTGGGGATCTGCAGAGTCTGGGCCACCACAGCAGATGGAGTCATCTGTACTGCAGCCGAGTTCCAGAAGTCGCTGCTCCACGACTGAGACAAGGTCGTCTCCCGTAAGTGGCTTGCCATCACGGTAGAGGAGTCCATCCTTGATGTCCGCCTTCCGGATGACGTCAATGGCTTTCTGCAGGGCATCCATTCCTGCATCCTGAGTTGCCTTGATTGCGAGCATTTCCGACTGCGTCTTGATGCGCCGCTGCTGCTGGTAGATCCCGACACGTGGACGGACATCGATTCCGTAGGTGCGGAGGCCATCGGAAATGACTGCAGGGAACTCATCATCAACATCGACCTTTGATATTCCCTGTGCCTCAAGCACAGCCTTGATGATGACTGCACTCCGTTCCTCAGGTGTTGCTGCCTGCTTTGCAAGTTCGCGAACGCGTGGGGAGAGATCGGAGAAGGAGCGGACAGAAGCAACATTCGCCTCTTTTCGTGCCCGCTCATATTCCATGCCATTCACCCAGAGTGTCACCTTTCCTGGTCCCTCATCGATGACTATCACTGGGTCTGGTGCAAGGAATCCTGTCCTGTAGAAGACATTCGGATGGTGGAAGCTCTCTCCGTAAAGGAGGATCGGACGGGGAGCAGCAAGTTCCTCTGGTGCTGGAGCTGCATGCTCCTGCTGCACTGCACTGCTCTCAGTACGTGAGAGATGAGCGGGACGCTGCATGGGTGGTGTGGGTGTTTCAGGAATTTCCATGGTGCCATCATTGCAGAAACCTGGCTCCCACGGGAAGCCACACAGACCTCGAAGTGAGGGGACTAAAATATGGAACGTTGGTGTTTGACAACCGTAAGGAGATCAGCATGTTTGATTTGACCGGCAAGGTAGCTGTCGTCACTGGAGGGTCCCGTGGCATTGGAAGGGCAGATGCACTTGCACTTGCTCGTGCTGGTGCGGACGTTGTGATCACGGACATCCTTATCGAGTCGGATCCTGGTCTCCAGAAGGCTGTCGAGGCATCGAATTCCATTCTTGCCCATGTGATGACCCAGCAGCATGTCGTCTACACGGAGCAGACAAGCGAGGAAATCCGCAAGATGGGCCGTCGCTCCAAGGCGATCAAGATGGATGTTACGGATCGCGAACAGGTGCACGAGGTGTTCAGGCAGATCAAGGAGGAGTTCGGCTCCATCGATATTCTTGTCAACAACGCTTCCCTCCTCGACAATGTGGCCCAGCTTGACCAGCAGGCGGATGAGCTGTGGGACAGGGATGTGAAAGTGAATCTCACCGGTGCATTCAACTGCACGAAGGCAGTCATGCCGTACATGAAGGAGCAGGGCTGGGGAAGGATCATTTTCATGTCCTCCGTTGCTGGTCTCTATGGAGGATTCGGTCAGGCATCGTATTCATCCACAAAGGCTGCAGTCACTGGTCTTGGGAAGTCGGTTGCGCTTGAGGGTGCCCGGTACGGTATTACTGCGAACATCATTGCGCCAGGCATCATTGGTACGGAAGCATTCAATGCTGGCAATCCCAAGATGAATGACCGAATGGTACTCCGCACAGCCATGCGTGCAGCAGGAGAGCCTGAGGACATCGCACATGCAATCGTGTTCCTTGCTTCACCGGAAGCGAAGTACATCACTGGACATGTGCTCGTCGTTGCAGGCGGTATTGACCTGTTCACGTTCTAGCTTCGGCTGGGGAGTGAGCGTCGGGACACAGTAGGGGTGACCGTTTCCGATATACTCTGTGTCACGTCAGCGATACCCTGTGGCCAGGTGGCCATGGGACGGATGCAGATTGTAGAGAGAGGAGTTCTGGAATGACGTTGAATGTGCTGATCCCTGTGGGTGCTGCAGGTGTGGTCGCTATTCTGTGGGCATGTGGGCTCATACTGTGGGTGCTCCGCCTTCCTGCTGGGAATGACCGCATGCAGTCGATTGCGAAGGCTATCCAGGAAGGAGCTTCCGCGTATCTCAACCGCCAGTACACGATCATTGCGGGGATTGGTGTTGTCATAGCCATTGTCCTTGCCCTGACGCTTGGCTGGAAGACAGCAGTGCTCTTTGTGATGGGTGCTGTGCTCTCAGGATTTGCAGGATACATTGGCATGAATATCTCTGTCCGTGCGAATGTCCGAACTGCACAGGCAGCCCACAAGGGTCTCAATGCAGCTCTCAAGGTTGCCTTCAATGGAGGATCTGTCACAGGCTTCTTTGTCGTTGGACTGGGACTCCTCGGTGTAACCCTTGCATATGCCTTTTTCCGGCAGGTCGATGTCCTCGCAGGCTTCGCATTTGGTGCTTCGCTCATTTCCGTCTTTGCCCGACTTGGTGGTGGCATTTACACGAAGGCAGCAGATGTCGGTGCTGACCTTGTTGGGAAAGTGGAAGCAGGAATTCCCGAGGATGATCCAAGAAACCCTGCAGTCATTGCTGACAATGTTGGAGACAACGTTGGCGACTGTGCTGGCATGGCAGCTGACCTCTTCGAGACCTATGCTGTTACAGCAGTGGCCACAATGCTCCTTGGTGGACTCCTGTACAAGGTGAACGGAGCACCGAAGATGACCTTTCTCGTGTATCCGCTCATTCTCGGGGGCATCAGCATTGTCGCCTCCATTATTGGCTCACTCTTCGTGCGCATGGGACGGGGCAAGCACATCATGGGTGCCCTCTACAAGGGACTTGGCGTTGCTGCAGTCATTGCGATAGCGCTCTTCTACGTCGTAACAAACGCGCTCAGCAGCAGTCATGAGTTTGCTGGAGCTGGCTTCAACCATCCTGCAATCGCCCTCTTCTGGTGTGCAGTCGTTGGCATTGTCGTTACTGTGCTGCTTGTTGTCGTTACTGAATACTTCACAGGCTCCGAGTTCTCCCCTGTAAAGACGATTGCTGCTGCCTCACAGACTGGCCATGCAACGAACATCATTGCTGGCCTTGCAATCGGCATGGAGGGCACAGCGATTCCTGCACTCATCATTGCCATCGGCATTCTCGTCTCAGCAAGCCTTGCAGGCATTTACGGGATTGGAATTGCTGCAATGGCAATGCTCAGCATGACAGGCATTGT
>DAIDIX010000211.1:0-3273 GCA_027451645.1 Candidatus Dormiibacterota bacterium
CGTTCACGATATCCGGACCTACGATGCAGTACTGAGGAGGGGATCGAACGGATTTGGAGCAAGCTACATCAACGGGTGGTGGGAATGCGACGATCTGACTGCACTTGTCCAGATCCTCATCCGTTCCCAGCAACCGCTAACCAGGGTGCAGGATGCACTTCACCGGTCAGTGTCGCCACTTCTCGACTACTTCACCAGTCGCCCTGGAAGGTCTCTGGAACAAAAACGCGAGGATGTGCATGCACACTACGATCTTGGCAACAGCTTCTTCGAGACCATGCTCGACCCGACAATGAGCTACTCCTGCGCCATCTTCTCACGTGAAGGCATGAGCCTTGAGGAGGCTTCCCTCGAGAAGCTTCGGATCCTCTGCGAAAAGCTCGATCTTCACGAAGAAGATCACCTTGTTGAGATTGGAACGGGCTGGGGAGGACTTGCAGAGTATGCAGCACGAACATATGGCTGCCATGTGACAACGACAACACTCTCCGCGGAGCAGCATGCCTACGCGACAGCTCGAATCAGAAAAGCGGGACTGTCGAACCTCGTCACTGTCCTCAATGTTGACTATCGTGAGCTTGAGGGACGGTTCGACAAGCTAGTTTCCGTCGAGATGATAGAGGCTCTCGACTGGCAGGAGTATCCACGCTTTCTCGAGAAGTGCTCGAAGCTACTCAAGGACGATGGCCGTGCTGTCATCCAGGCAATCACCATTGATGACCGGAGCTATGACCGTGCACGGCGGAGCAAGGATTTCATCAAGTCGTATATTTTCCCTGGCGGATGCCTTCCTGCTGTGGGATCGTTGCTCTCGATAGTGCGCGACCGGACTGACTTCCAGGCTGTTCAGCTGGAGGATATTGGCATCCACTATGCTGCAACACTCCATGCATGGCAGAAGAATGTCGACAGGAATGAACCTGTTCTCCGCCTTCTTGGTCTCGATGATGCATTCTTTCGCCTCTGGCACTGCTACCTCTCGTACTGCGAGGGTGCATTCCGTGAGCATCATGTGAGTGATGTGCAGCTTGTGCTCGCAAAACAGGGAACTTCTCGTGCCATGTCCCGTGAGCAGGCAGTGGCAGTCTAATCTCCCTGACGCATCTGTTCACGCTCGATCGGAAGGTGTGTGCGACGTGATGCCCGATGTCCTGCGACTGCAGCTGTAGGGACCACTTCCTCCATTTTCCCTTTAGGTGCACGGGGAATGTGCCGGCGCACTGATGGATGATGTACAGGATGTGGACTGGTCCTGGCAAGTCCGAGCAGGAGATCGTGCTCAGCATGTGCAATTGCATCACGGACATCACTGACTGCATCAGGATTCACGGAAATGGAGGTGATGCCACAGTCAACGAGAAATGCAGCATAGCCTGGATCGTTTGAAGGAGCCTGGCCACAGAGCGATGTCGTCAGTCCTTCAGCCTGTGCAGCACTGATGATCCTCTCAATCATGTCGAGCACTGCATCATCATGTTCATCGAAAAGCTCCTCACAGGTCGCGGAGTCCCGATCTACACCGAGAACGAGCTGGGTGAGATCGTTGCTTCCGATCGATATTCCCGAGATGCCAAGCCGTGCGTACTCCGGTATCCGGTATGCAATGGAGGGGACTTCAGCCATTACCCACAGGGGAATGCTGTCAAGACCTCCAACAGGTGAGGAATCAATGATTTCCAGACACTGCTCAAGTTCAAATGTAGTGCGGACGAAGGGAAGCATAAGGATGAGATTGTCGAGATTTTCACGAACTTTCGCGAGTGCAGCAAGCTCGAGCTTGAAGAGTGAGGGATCCTGGATGTACCGGAAGCTTCCCCGGAAGCCGATCATGGGGTTTGCCTCTGGTTTCTCATACTTCTCGCCTCCGCGGAGATTCCGGAACTCGTTCGTGCGGAAGTCAATGCTCCGGTACACGACAGGTCGTGGTGCGAATGCCTGAGCAATTCGGGAAATGGATGCCGCAAGTGCAGATACCACTTCCTGTTCCCCGTGGTGCTCCATGAGTGAGCGGGGATGCTCCCCATGGAGGGCTTCCGTGATCATGAACTCCGCCCTGAGCAGTCCTACTCCGTCTACAGGTAGGGAGGCTGCCTGCTGCGCCTCGTCAGGTAGTGCAAGATTTACATACACCCTGGTGGATAGGGGATCCTGTGCAACAGTGTTCGGAGCAGTCGGATAGGAGATCGCACTGGCTGGTATCGGAGCAACATTCTCTCCACGCAGAATGGTTCCCGAGCTCCCATCGACAGTGATGATGTCCCCATCATGGAGGAGTGTTGTTGCATCACTTGTTCCAACGACACAGGGAAGACCAAGTTCACGGCTCACGATTGCAGCATGGCAGGTGATGCCACCGCGGTCCGTAACGAGTGCTGCAGCCCGCTTCATGAGCGGTACCCAGTCTGGGGAGGTCATGGGAGCAACAAGGATTTCTCCATCAACGAACCGGTCTTCCTCGCTGGGATCTGCCAGGATGCGCACACGGCCTGCGACAACGCCAGATGATGCCCCAAGTCCCTGCAGGAGGATGTCTTGATTGGTCCTGACTGCAGGCACAGAATGTGGTACGGCTGGTGCCAGCCGTGTGGTGACTGGACGTGACTGGACTATGGAGATGACATCGTTCGCAATAGCCCACTCGATATCCTGTGGTTTCCCATAATGCCGCTCAATGGCTGTACCAAGTGCAGCAAGTCGGGCAATCGTGTCTGGAGTGAGTACAGGGGCAAGCTGCAGCTCTTTAGGCACCTCGAGTCGGGTGTCATGACCATCCTTTCCCCGAACGATTTTCCATGACTTCGTCCCAATCCGTATGGACATGAGGGACCCATCCTCGCGGTCAACAATGTATGTGTCCGGTTCAACTGCACCACTAACGATGGATTCACCCTGTCCATATACTGCCTCGATGACAAGGCGCTGGACGTTGCCTGTCGAGGGATCCACAGTGAAGAGGATGCCGGAACGCTCAGAGGGAATCATGGCCTGCACTATGACTGCAAGCGTTGGCTCTTCTGCAATTTCCTGAGCAATGCGGTAGCTGAGAACGCGCTCGCCATAGAGCGATGCCCAGCAGGTGTGTACAGCTTCGAGCAGCTGATGCTCTCCCTTCACGTTCGTGACAGTGGCATTCATGCCTGCAAAGGAAGTTCCTGCTGTATCCTCCATTGTCCCTGAAGAACGGACTGCGACAACAACATTTGGACCAAGCTTCCTATATGCCTCTCTGAGTTCAGCAGCAATGTCGTGCGGAAGTGGCACATCTGCAATAGC
>DAIDIX010000211.1:3283-3531 GCA_027451645.1 Candidatus Dormiibacterota bacterium
CGGATGCAGCTTCCTCTGCAATTGCTGCAAGGGGGCGGACATGCGCGAAAGCATCATTCATGCATTCTTGGAGCTTCTCACGGATGCCTCCAGCAGTGATGCTTTGGAGGTACGCATCTGCGAGAAGGACAAAGCCTGGGGGAACGGGGAAGCCTGCCTGGGTGAGTTCACCGAGATTGGCACCCTTTCCACCTGCTCGTGGAATGTCAGCGATGGTGAGATTGGCAAACGATGCTGTGAGGGGGGAG
>DAIDIX010000212.1 GCA_027451645.1 Candidatus Dormiibacterota bacterium
CTGCCCTGAGCTCTCCCCAACCGCCATCAGCTCCACGTGTGAGCACACGGTCCCCCTTGCGGAAAGGTGCATCCTCAGGAGCATCCTCGACAACTCCTGCTGCATCCCATCCGAGTACGGTTCCATCTGCCCCACCGGACTGTGCGCGATGCACTTCGCCATAGTTGAGTGAACTTGCAGTGACCCTCACGAGAAGTTCACTCTGACTCCGCTGAGGATCCGGAACCTCGCCGAGCCGAAGCCCTGAGGGCACAGTATGATCTGCAATAAGTGCCTTCACTACCTTCCTCCTCACACGTCCTGAAGCTGTTCATTTGCCTCAGGATATCAGGAAGGAATTCCTGTCCCGCCCCACAGACTGGGAAGGAGCCCAAACGCCTGGCTACCCTCCAAGCTCACGTGTGGGAGCAAGTTTCGGAGCAGTACATGATTTCGTTGCGCCACTGTAGAATTTTGTGATCCATATGCCAGACTGCATGACTGGAGGAAGCTTCTCGCAGACATCCCCGATCTCCTGTCCCGAGGCATCACGATACGAAAGAAGGTTCGGGTCAGTGACTGCCTCCGCATACTCGTGAGATGCGACAACAGGAGTGGCTATTCCATAATTGCCAATGACTGCGTACGTGAGGTTCCCTGCTGTGTAGTGGAATCCGCCCACCTGCAGAATGCCATCCATGACCTTGACACCAGGAAAAAGAACAAAATCCACCTGGGTGTTCACGCCCTGCTGGAGATTGAGCGCAAAGGCAACCCTTTCAGCCTCAATGGCAGCCGACTGGACTGTCACCTTCTCGCTCCCCTTCCCCGCACTCTCGAAATTCTGAGCATCGATGTATGCGCCCTCGAAGGTGGGCTCAGCTGATGCTCCGCCATACTGGGTGAGCGCCTTCGCAAACGCACTGCCCCGGAGTCTCGCGTAGAAGTTGAGTACCTCAGCCATGGTCTTCACAGCCTTCGGATCGTTCTTCCAGTAGGATCCCCAGAACACGACTGTCATCCGTGGAGCATTCTGGATCTGCCCGATATGACCAGACATGCTCGGGTCTGCCATCGGACTTGATGCCTCCTTTGGGCCAGTGGAGGGACCATTCGCCATCCCGTTGAGGAGCGTGTTCCGCATTCCAACCCTGTAGATCGGAGCCTGATGAATGCCTGCAAGATGCTCCACGGACTGGGAAACCTCGCTGAGTCCAAACGGCTCATGCGCATCATGCCAGAGCGTCTTGGCAGTTGCTGCACCAGAGATCACAAGCGCAGTGGATGCTGCAATGACAGCAACGCGCCGGAGAAAGGATCTCCTTGCTGGCTTTGCCCTGAGAGGAACATGCAGTTCATCCATGGCACGATTCTATGTACCAAGACCGGACACACGACACCCAATAGGAACTGAAGCTCTGCTAGCGTGAACTCGAAACAGTCACAGTGAAGGTTCCCATTCCATTGAGGCAGCGGAGTGCCTCACCACACTGGGGACGGGTTGCCTGGATTTCCGTTGAACCTGCCTCCATTACACGAAAGTTTTCGGTTACTGAACTGCATCCAAATTCTGGCCGGCAATTCTTCCGCACTGGACTCCCCACTTCCTGAAGCACAGTGGACTGAACTGGTGCGAATCCCCAGTAGGGTCCGTCAAGTGTCACCTTCACGATCTCCCCAGTGTGCACCTGGACAGTGTCTCCCTTGCTCGCAAAGGTAAGCTGCACTGAAGGCACAAGCGATGGTGATGGAGCAGGCACGGCAGTCGAGCTGCAGGCAGCAAGAACGACATTCCCGATGATGACTGCCGCGAGCGCGAAGTGTCGATACCCGTGCATCAGAACCATCGTTCCCACCTCTTCTCTCCTGACACCGTTCCTTCAGCCTGCATCCTGCTCCGTGCTACTGCAAGGATCGTTGACGCCACGATGAGGAGTACTGCTACGACAGCGAAGACGACATACAGCGGAAAGTTCGATGCGAGCTCCGTAATTGCTGCACTTGCAGCAGCCACTGCCCCAATTCCGCCTACGATGGTCGGAATGCGCTGCGTTCGCACAACACCAGCAGCTATAAGCAGAACACTCTCAATGAGAAGGAGCGCGATATACCACACAGCTGCAGTGCCATACCAGCATTCCGTAAAGGTCCCAAACAGGAGAATGGATGAGGCAGTTCCTGCAACGAATCGCAGGGCTCCTGCATTCTCCAGTCCGCTTTCCTGCTGCCGTGGTGCAATCGAAATTGCCCAGATGGTAACGATAGCCGAAGGAATGATGGTGAGTGCGACACCATTCGGTATTACAGAGCTCCCCAGTGCCATGAGCCAGTCAAGGGAAAATCCTGCAAGGGCCACTGCAGCCATTCGCCAAACGGTTTTCGCAATGCTGGTTCGGCCGAGCAGCCCTCCCTCCCGGGATGCATCAATGACAACTCCCGCAAGAATGAAGGAAACGATGAGCTGGGTCCATGCAACATCCCCATGGAGTGGAAGATCCACTCCCCCTATCGGGATGACACATGCATACAGTGCAACACCTGTTCCAACCCAGAAATGCCACGTTTCCCATCGCCTGTCGGGATCAAGATGCAGACGGCCAAGAGCGATCTGCAGAAGACCTGCTGCAGCAAGACCAATCGAGACAGCAGGAAATGGTCGGGAAAAGTCTGCAGCCACAATGAGGAGAATGCCAAATGCTGCAAGGCATCCAAGCACTACTGCCATTCCCCGCCATCCTTCCCTCTTGCCAATGCCATAGGAAAGGAGCGCATAGGATACGAGCATCCACCCGGCTGTTCCGTTGTATCCCCACCCAACAGCCACAAGGCTGGAAACAGCTGCAGCAGTCGCTGCAGCGCTGTACACAAGGAGACGCACACCACGTCCAGACCAGCGTGGCACTGCCCGGTGGAGAACGATATCCATGCCAACAAGCACAAGCGGATAGAGCGCATACCACTGCACCCATAGCTCTCTTCCCGCATGCAGGGAAGCTATGAACAGGAAAGCCCGAAAGACCTGCTGCCATACATCTAGTGCAAGGACAATGGGGACTGCTCTCCAGACGGAGGAAAGGAGATGTCGCTGCATTGCAAGCGCAGTTGCACTGGCGAGGAGGAGAAGCACTGCACCCACAACGGGGGTGGATGTTGAAAGCACCATGAGGAATGCCGTGAGCAGCAGGCCGACTCCAAGAGTGCTCTGGCTGTCCTTGCCAAATGCACGGAATCTGTAGAGTCCCCACCAGCCCCAGGCAAGCAGCAGATCAGCACCTGCGACAAGATCCTGGGTACGAATCCCAGCAGCTCGCAGCCACGGAATGCCAATGCACCCCTGAAGATGGCAGAACTGTGGATAGTACGGCTCTGCCACTGTCCCTGCAAGAACGAATACGAGGAGTGAGCCCACAATTGCTGCCATGCGCAGATCCGCATGGCGCCTGTGAATTCCACCGGAAAGGAGGGAGACTCCGCTTACAACTGCCAGGAGGACTGCAGTCCACAGGGGAATTACAGGAAGTCCTGGACCAGGGATGAAGAGTGTCGTG
>DAIDIX010000213.1 GCA_027451645.1 Candidatus Dormiibacterota bacterium
AACCAGTCACAGGAAGGGTGATTGGCTGGCTCGCGTTCCCGAATGTTCCTGTAGCAGCAAGTGCAAGGCCGGATGCGGAGGACAGCGTGAGGGTGATATTGCTGAGCATGAATCCAGGAAGAGGTGCATAGGTCCCACTGTTCGTAAGCGTTATCGAGCTTGCACCTCCAGCAAGGCTGCCGCTTCCTCCCGTGGAGACTGTGAAGGATGCAGTCCAGTTTCCCCCATAGGGAATGTTCACAAGATCAAGCTGCCCAGACGCAGCAACAGTGGTACCTGTCCAGTGTGCAGTCACATCCATGACTGCAGACGGTGCGCTGCCGGGGGGCGTAACCGGTGCGGCATGGATGGCAACTGTCTGGGTCGACCCTGGAGTGAAGGAAAGCGAGAGCACATACGGCACTGTCGTGCTTGGTGTGCCAAACGGAAGTGTCACATTCGAGACAGTGAGCATGCTGCTCGTCGCAGTCCCGAGTGTGCCTCCAGATGCAGTAGATGCAGAGACAGGAAAGCAGAGCGATGCTGTGCTGCTCAGTGAAATACCAGGAAGTTTCCAGCCAGATGGCATGGAGAGTGTTCCGCCCGTAAGGCAGAGTTCCGTTCCCAGTGTCGTGTCTGCAATGTATCCGGAAAGCGAAGTGCTCCCCACAGCTCCATTCAGGATTGAAAGCTGGATGTTCGTGAACGGGATGACACTGTCAGGACTGCATGGAGATGTGACACCAGCTGCTGTGCCCGAAAGTGTCGATGCACCACCAAAACTTGTCGGAGTGAATGCCAGCGATGTTCCCGAGCTTCCCACAGCAGACCAGAGCGTCTGGAACGTGCTGCTGCAGCTTCCTCCAGCAGTAAATGTCACTGGCACGGTGTTTGTCACTGGCTGGCTGTAGTCCGTGCTCCCCCCAAAACTCACGGTGTAGCTTGTTGTGCTTACCGGAATCGGTAGCGAGCACGTTGCAGTCGACTGTCCCTCAGCACCTGGAACGAGACTTGCAGCGCATGAAGTATTGCCAAATGTGACAGTTCCCGTGGGTGCAGTAAGGGATCCCGGTGTCGTGTTTACGACTGTTGCTGTGATAAGGATGTTTCCACTGTGTGCTGGATCCGGACCAATGGCAGCCGATATCGAAGTAGATGCAGGAGTGATGGAAATCGTGTAACCCTGTGAGGTGCTTCCTGCATACGATCCGCCTGCATACGCATATGACGCGACAAAGGTGTAGGCTGCTCCAGCATCCTCAAATGGCAGTGTGCAGCTTCAGTTCCATTGACGACTGCAACTGTCTGACAGATGGGTGTTCCTGATGCCCCGAGAATTGGTTCCTGTGTTGCTGTGCCGCTTGCAAGCTCGTTGAAGGCGACTGTCCCAGCACTGACAGGAACAGTTCCTGAAAGAACGTTTGCTGTGAGCGTTATTGGCGTGCCGTATGCAACAGAACTGCTGCCAGGAGTTGCTGCAAGCGTCGTCGTCGTAGGAAGTCCGCTCACGCTGAAGTAGCTCGGGTTTGATGCTGTATCGGATCCGGACGTCAGTACTGGTGCAGAAGTCGATGGAGTGTAGATGACAACAAGTGCATCCTGGCCACCGGATGCGGGCGCATAGGTGCAGACTGCTGTTCCTTGTCCCGGAGTGGTCGACGCCTGGACTGGCACATTCATGCACTTTGTCGCATTGCCGTTTTCATAGAAGCTTGCTGTTCCGGAAGGCGTTGCTGGTGCAGACCCAGTGGGAACGACAGCAGCAATAGTTGCAGTGACAGTGATGCTGCTGCCACCATTCACGCTTACGGGATGGGCATCTGAGCCGTACGGGGAAACAGTGATGGCAGTGGGATCCGGACCAGGCGTGTATGTGGTCGTTCCTTCAGTGCCAGTCATCCAGTTCGCGCACTCCGGCTCACTCGCCTGCACGCTTGCTGGACAGAACGTTGCACCAAAGGTGTGCTGGGAGGCATCGGTTGGCGACATGGCAACTGTGCATGATGCTGTGCTTGTTCCAGGAGTGCCATTCACTGCAGTTGGCGGTGTATTCGACACACATGAGACAGGACTGCCGTCCTCAGTGAATACCATGGCATTGGGTCCCAGTGGAGGAGCCTGCGTATTGCTCGTATCCGTGATGGTTGCAGTAATGGTGACAGGAACTCCGACATACGGATCGTTCTGGGATGCAGTCACCTGCACAGAGGTTGAGGTTGTTGCAGGGGTCACAGTATAGATGACATCTGTCGATGTACCCGTGGAACTGCTTGATGTGGTCTGTGCATCGCCACTGTACACAGCAACGAGTGCACCCTGGAGCGAGGAAGGCACATACGTGCAGGAAGTAGCAGTTCCTGTTCTCGTTGCACCACCTGTCGCAGGAATTGTGACTGGAGCAGGATTATTCTGCCCCACCCCGGTACACGTTGCTGCCGCACCAGTCGCTGCATACGTGTAGGTAACATCTCCATTGACAACATTTCCCGTACCTGTGGTGTCCGTATTTGGAATGTTTGCAACTGTTGCTGTGGCAGTTTCCTGTGTTCCGTACACTATGGTGGCTCCTGATGCATCAGGAGCCGTGGAGAGTGTTGTCGTGGTCGTGTACTTCGCTACATTCAGCGAGGACAGCGCGGGAGGAGTCTGTCCAGAGGATGGGGCATTGAGGTTGTCATTGTTTCCTGCATAGACTGCGCTGAAGGCATAGTCCGTACCAGGTATTGCCGTGAAGGTGCACGACGGATTTCCAGCAACACCTGCAGCAAGATTGCTCGGGATCGTCTGAATGCACGCTGTTGAAGTTGGGGTCGGGAAGGTCCCCGTTGTGCTTGTCGAATACAGGAATGTCACTGTCCCATCCGTTGTTCCTGAATCCTGGCCAAGGGATCCTATGGCATACGCGACAGGAGTCACTGTAGTCGAGAGGGTGTAATTGACTGATGTCACCTGCGTGATGCTCACCATGCCAATGGTGGAGGGATCTTTCACTCCAGTCAGGTACAGTGCAGAACTTGTCTGCTGTGCTGTTGCGCCATCACCGGAATAGTTCGCAGTGTAGGAAAGGGTTCCAACAGCAGGAAGTGTCACACTGCAGGTTGCAACTCCACTTGAGAGACTCACTGTAAGGCATGCTGTTCCTGATCCTGAACTTCCCGAGTAGCTGAAGGTGACAGAACCCGTTGGCGTATATGTGGGATTTGATGGAGTCGATACACGTGCTGTCAGCGTGATTGCAGAGGGTTCACCTGCATTTGCAGACGATGCACTGCTTGAGAGCTGCACTGTGGGTGTTGCAAGTGGCCATGAAACCGTGACTGAACCAGCACCATTTGATCCAGCACCACCTCCAGGCGTGTCCTGCGCACCTGAGACATACGTGCCGTTGTAGCCGTCAGAGCCACCACCGCCACCGCCACCAGAACTGTCCGTGCTGCCGCCGCCACCGCCGCCGCCGCCGATCCAGCCGCCGCCGCCGCCACCGCCACCGCCACCGGATGTGGACGCACCGCTCCCGCCGCCGCCACTTCCACCG
>DAIDIX010000214.1 GCA_027451645.1 Candidatus Dormiibacterota bacterium
ACAGCGCCGGCTATGATGAACTTCACAATCGAGTTTGATTTCTGCTTTGCCATACGTCCTTAGTTTACTCCGCGAAGTCCACTGCGAGGGTGTGATTCTGGTCACTCGACTGCACCGCTAACTCGAGTAGGCGGATCGCACGATAGCCATCCTCGGCCGATATCACCAACGGCGCCTCGCCCCGAATCGCATCGCGAACGCTCGCATAGAACCTGCGGTAGTCGCCCACTTCAGTGGCCAGTCTGCTGCGCTCTAGCTGCCCCGGCTCGGCTGGGTCCGCCGCCAGCGTCAACGAGTCCCACATGCCCTGGAAGGGTTCATGAATTCTCCGGACGAGAAGCACAGTGAGTTCACCATCAACCACAGCGAAAACTACTGGTTCTGCAGTGAGTCCTGCGGGTGACTCATAGCCTGACGAGTTGTGAGCCTGGATGGGATCTCCTGCCATGGGCTAGCAGGCAACTTGGCATAGTGTCATGTCACTAGTATTGGGGTATGGGCTTCTTCCGTGCAGGATTTCGTGCAGCAGCACTCGCAGTGTGCATCATCTGTGCACTCACGAGCTGTTCTCTCCAGACCACTCCCACAACTGGTGCAGTGGGAGCGAATGTGCCCCACACCCCAGCACCCCCCTTTTCCGGAACGCTCGTAACTGGTTCCCCGTTCTCGAGCACATCATTCCGGGGCCACATTGTCATTCTCGATTTCTGGGGATCCTGGTGCGGACCCTGCCAGGCAGAACAGCCGCACATCACTGCGCTTGCGCAGTCGTTTCTCCCGAAAGGAGTCCGCTTCCTCGGAGTCGATGAGCGGGACAACAATGCTGCAGCCATCGCCTTCATCCAGGCAGACCACGTGCCCTATCCGAGCATCAATGATGCCTCGGCTGCCGTTGCTGGTCTCTACGGAGTCGATGCTCCACCGTACATCATCGTCATCAGTGCACAGAATGTCATTGTGGGCAGGTACCTCGGCACCACAGCTGGAGTCGCACAGCAGCTTCATGGCCTCGGAGTCTAGCTTCGGTCATCACCGGAGCGTTGCAAATTGTTACAGAATCGTCACAATTTGTCCATCTCCTGCAGTACAGTTGCACTAGATTCGCACCCCACGAATCACGTGTGAGAAGTGTGTGCTGTCTAAGCGCAGGAATGAAGGAGACTTCGCCATGGATGTGCATTTCTCGGGAATGTCCACGCAGTATGCCGGAGATGAAGCAGTCCTGCACCGGGAGCAGACGGACTCCCTGCCTCCAGTCGTGAGTGCCATCCGGTATGTCCTTCTCACACAGCTCGTTGTCGCCATCTTCACGCTCGTTCCCATCATTGCTGCACCGTTCACCCTCCTCTACCCGAACGTCCATCTCGACCTCCAGTACAGTCCAGTGAGCCTTGAGATCCCTGTCCTCACAGCACTCTTTCTCTGGGCAGTCATCACGGGAATCGGCATCCATTTCCTTGGGAACCTCGAGGAGTGGGCGAGACGGCTGAGTCTTACTGTCGAGGTGGTGATACTCGCAGTGATGGCAGCCCTCTTCTATGGTGGAATGTCCCTCACACTTCCCACACTAGTTCTCACCATTGTTGCAATCCCGCTTCTCATGTTCCATGGAACTCGGGATGCATGCGTCCTGCACCGGAGTCCAGATAGCGCAGATCCAGCACTGGCACAGTATTCGATCTACTCCGGCTATACGCCAGCCCCAATCTCGACACCACATGTAGAGAAGATGCCATTCATCTCGCTTGCTGGACACCGGAGTGACACTGCAGCGTCAGATTCGCATCAGGATGCGGCTCCGCCTTCCCCACCTTCAACCAGCCGGTGAAATCCCAGCTCACATGCTCGCAGGAGCTCTGCACTCCCCTTCCTCTGCCATGCTGGATCAATCTGCCAGCGGATCGGCCCGGTACCGCTTCTTTCGAGAAGTCCAAGCCTCTCAAGGAACACGAGATGGGCTCCGGCCTCCCCAATGGCAGCACGCCGCATGGGTTCTGCGCCCAGAAGATCCCAGCTCCGTGACCAGGAAAGCTTCGAGGCAGTCTCCCATGCTGTGAGCTTCCCACCACCTTCAAGTACAGCCAGAAGTTCCTGCAGACGGTTCCCATGATGCGCAATCACCTGCTGCACTCTCGCTCCTGCATCCACAATCCTCCCCTCGTGTGCGGGATACATGAATGGAGTGCTGTCTGCAAGCTTCTCGATACGGAGGAGCGATGCAAGATATGAGGCGAGAGGATTCTCCCCATCCCAGGAGTACACCGACACATTGGGAGTGATGCGTGGAAGGAGATGGTCCCCGAGGAGGAGAAGGCCCTCCCTGGGGAGATGCACGCTGCAGTGTCCAGGCGTGTGGCCTGGAGTAGCGAGGATCCGGAGCAATGCACCCACAGGAGCTGCATCGTCAAGATTCCTGTACGTCATGCGTACACTCTCGCCACGCAGACTGTGGAGGGAAAGGTGATCCTCCTCCTCAGACGTGAGTTCTGGAGCACCGGCTTCGAGAGCGTATGCTGCCATGCGTTCCCGTACGACTTCTGCCCTGTCTGCTTCTCCTGCTGCAAGGAGCTGCTGGTCCCTCACATGAAGTCCAATCCATGCATCCGACACCTCGGGTATCCTCCTCGCTAGGCCCGAGTGGTCCGGATGGAAGTGGGTAAGGATGACCCCTGCAAGATCCTTCGGTTCCATCCCTGCAGCCCGTATTCCGGCAAGGAGTGCCCGCCAGCTTTCCTCGGAATCCCATCCTGTATCGACAAGTACTGGTCCATCTGGATCATCGACAAGGTACACGAAGGTCCACCGGAGCGGACTGTCCGGAATCGGGACACGGATGCAAGTCACGTGGGGAGTGATGCTCTCGACAGTCGTACTTCCCACCATGTTGACTCCGTCTACTTCGTGTCCGAGATGCTCACTGTGCCATGGGTACCCTCGGCAGCAAAACGGTATCGTGTTCCACGAATGACAACACCATCGAGCACAACCTCTCCGAACTCTTCGGGAAGATGGGGATCCATTGTCACTGCTGCACCATCGACATGAACACCCAGAAGTGACCAGACAAGGAGAAACGGTGTCCCTGTTGCCCATGCCTGCGGACTGCATGCACTCGGGTACCGGACAGGAACCTTGGTCGTCTCGCGGGGATATCCTGCAAAGGTCTCGGGGAGCCGGTTGTCCGTATAGGTCGCTGCCTCAAAGAGTGCTGCAGCAATTCTTCCTGCCTCATGATGGTATCCGTAGCGGACAAGTCCCTCGCAGATGAGTGAGTTGTCATGGGGCCATACAGTGCCATCGTGGTACTCGATGGGATTGTAGCCCTTGTCGTGATTCGACATGGTCCTGATGCCCCATCCGGAGTACATCTCGTCAGACATGAGTTGCTTGACAAGAATCTTCGCCCGATCCTCGGGCACAATTCCTGTCCAGAGAAGCTGGCCCATGTTCGATGTCATGGAATCCAACTGACGCTTGC
>DAIDIX010000215.1 GCA_027451645.1 Candidatus Dormiibacterota bacterium
TACTGTGCGGGAAATTTCGCCAAGGGAAGGCGTGATTTCCGACGAAGGATATCCGGGAAGGGCAAGATTGCTTGCATCAACGCGCCATGACCGCCCCATGTCCGATGTAGAAAGCAGATAGTACGATGTGCCCATCATGCTAATTCCATAGCTGTACTGGATCCAGGCTGAGTTCCCACTGCATCCCAGCACGTATGGCACACTTGTCGGCTTGTGAGGGACGTACGACTCCTGCCATGTTCGCCCACCATCACGAGTTCGCATGACTAGTCCGGTCCCGCCTGCACTCTTCACACCCCACCCGTCACGCATCGAACTGAAACACGAGGGACGCACCCCATCACCAGACTCGGAAATGTGCCAGCTCCGTCCTCCATCAGTTGTCGTCCAGATTGCATGCTGAGCGTTTCCTGCCTGCCCTATGCCCGCTTCAGCCGAAAAGAACGTGACGCATCCCAGACCAGGATCCTGTAGCCGTGTCCACGACTTTCCTCCATCTGTTGTACGGAGCAGCATGCTGCCAGCAGATGCGCTGTGAGCAGAACTGTTCACAACAGTTGCCCAGACATCCTGAGAGGACAGCACATCGAAGGATACTGTTGGGAACGGGATTCCTGTGGACCATTCCACCTTCCAGCCATCTCCAGTTGAAACGCTGCCCCAGATCCTTCCTGAGGCATCCACAGTCCATCCATGGTCAGGAGCAGCAAACCCCACAGCATTTCCCACTGCGTCACAGGGAGCCCCCACATTTGGCAGCTGTGCAGACTCAGAGGGACGGACAGCTGTTTCTGCACTGCAGGATGAAAGGCAGCAGGATGCGAGAAGCAGGGAAACGAGGCTCCCTCCACTCCATAAACTGCAGAACTTTCTTGTGCTCATGTTCCGCTCCACCTGACATGTGTACAGCACGTACATCGTATCCTACGACGATCCTTCCGCTTGACCAGTTGGCTGTCAAGTCATGTGCTTTCACACTTCCGTAGCGTGCTGCGACGATTGCGAGACGCAGTGTGCACCAGTGCTGCCTGTCACGTAGACTGATACTGCCATGAGAAAGTTCCTCCGCAGTGCACCAGTAGCCATGCTACTTGCAGCACTCCTAGTGGCAGGACTCATACCGGGCACGCGCACTGTCGATGCAGCGACTGGTTGGAGTGCTCCCAGTCACATTGACAGCTCATCCGCGCAGGCATACAACGCAATCAGCTGCCCCAGTTCCACATTCTGCATGGCAGCAGACGCAAATGGCAATGTCACCACCTACTCAGGAAGCTCCTGGTCAGCACCTGTGTCCGTCAGCACCCAATATGGAATCTCCAGCATTTCCTGTGTCAGTTCAACATTCTGCATGGCTTCCGACTTCAATGGCCATGCTGCCACCTTCAATGGGACATCCTGGTCAGGCTTCACCACCTACGATTCCATAAGCGACTGCCTGAAGTACGGCTGCATCGACTCCGTTTCATGCGTGAGCACTACCTTCTGCATGGCAGTCTCAGGTGATGGGACTGCACAGGGGAGTGCGTACGCGTACAACGGCACAAACTGGACCACGCTCACCACGTGGTCAAACCCTCTCGATACTGTCAACTGGCTCGATTCCGTATCCTGCATCAGCACTGCATTCTGTGTTGCTGCTGACACAAGTGGCAATGTCCTCACCTTCAATGGCACGTCATGGAGTGCTCCCGTTTCCGTTTCAGGAAGCAGCCTCTACTACGTTTCCTGCTCAACCACGACAGCATGTGCTGCAACCAGCGCAAACACTGTGTATATATACAACGGCTCGACATGGACATCAAGCCTGTCCGGATCATTCTTCCCTGTCACGTGCGTGAAGGGGACTGTGGAATGCATGGCTGGTGGAACTGGTTCTGTCTACGGCTATAACGGAACGAACTGGACTACCCTCACCACATGGACCAATCCCTTCGATGGCTCCAACTCCATCCAGGACATATCATGCCCCAGCACGACCTTCTGCATGCTCGTTGACGCTGCAGGTAAGGCCTTCTCATGGACTGGCACGACCTGGACTGCCCCCACCTGGACAAACCCTATTGATACAGGAGTTCCCATTTATGCGGACTCCTGTGCCTCAAGCTCATTCTGTGTTGCTGGCGACGAGAATGGAAATGTCCTCATCTACCAGAGTGGAAGTTGGGGATCTGCTTCCAATGTGGACAGCACACGAGTCATCAGCAGCATCTCCTGCCCAGCGACAAACTTCTGCGCACTTGTCGATATCTCAGGGTATGCAGTCCGATTCAATGGCACGTCCTGGACTGCTCCTGCAGCCATTGATGGAACCAACCAGATCAATGCCATCTCCTGCCCAAGTGCAAGTTTCTGCATGGCAGTCGATGCGGTAGGAAATGCAATCTCGTTCAATGGCTCAGCGTGGGGGGCAGCAGCAAATTTCGATGGCACAAACGCTCTCTCATCAGTGTCCTGTGCCTCGGCCACGTTCTGCATCGCAGTCGATATCGCAGGCAATGCCTTCGCATACAACGGCACGAACTGGACAACGCTCACGACATGGACGAATCCTGTTGACTCGGGGAACCAGCTCCTTGCTGTCTCCTGTGCATCATCTTCCTTCTGCGTTGCAGTGGATAGCGCAGGGAAGGAAGTTACCTTCAATGGAAGCAGCTGGAACAGCCCTGTCATAATCGCTGCAGGTCAACCGTTCATCACTGTGTCGTGCCCATCAGCCACATCCTGCATGGCACTCACATCACACACAGGAACTGCCTACTCATATAACGGCACCACCTGGGACAGTGGAACATCCATCGACACCTCAAACGGCCTCACGGACATCTCATGCCCTGCACCCTCAATGTGCATGGCAGTCGATGTCATAGGCGATGCTGCACTGTATACAAATTCCAGTTCCCAGATTACGGTCAATGCACTGCTCACAGCAGGGACTCTTTCCTTTGTCACAGTACCTGCACCCATCACATTTCCCCTTGTCACTCTTCAGGGAAGCAACCTCTCTACTTCAGGAACGGAGACTCTCGACATCGGTGATGCCACAGGATCTGGTCGTGGCTGGAATGTCACACTCTCGAACACGCCCTTCACGAGTACTTCTGGTCATACGCTTCCCAATGCCGACTTCCTCCTTGCAGCACCAGCTGCTCCCTCATGCGATTCAGGCGTAACCTGTACTCCCGCAACCTGGTCAGGGACCATCACCTATGCAGTCACACTGCCTGGTGCAACTGCAACAGAGATTCTTTCCACTGCAGCAGGAACAGGCATGGGTGACCAGAGTGTCGTGCTCCCCTGGCAGGCGCAGTACGCTGCAAACAGCTATGCAGGAACATACAACTCCACGTGGACCCTCACACTTGCCAGTGGTCCGTAGGTCGATTCCTCCTCTCACATACTGCGTCGATGTTCTGCATCCACAAGTAGCGGGTAGCATGATATCGAAGACATCGAAAATCTGAGAGCCCT
>DAIDIX010000216.1 GCA_027451645.1 Candidatus Dormiibacterota bacterium
CCCGGGATGCCCGCGAGTATATTGCTGGTCTCGAGCAGAGAGAACGTGACAGGACAGGAATACGGTCTCTCAAGGTGGGGTACAACCGCGTCTTCGGCTACTACATCGAGATTCCTGCATCCCAGACTGCTGGCGTGCCTGCGGAATATGTGCGGAAGCAGACGCTGGCATCCGGGGAACGGTATGTCACTCCGGAACTCAAGGAACAGGAGAATATTGTCCTGGGAGCCCATGAGCGTGCTGTTGCTCGGGAGGTCGAGCTTCTCGAATTGCTCCGGACGAGGGTGGTTGATGAGACGGAAACCCTCCTTCGCAATGCATCAGCGCTTGCCACGCTCGATGCGCTCGCTGCACTGGCATCAGTTGCGCATGATGGAGAGTGGTGTGCACCACAGCTCGTTGAGGAGCCTGTCCTTGAGGTCGAGGGAGGACGGCATCCACTTGTCGAGTCGATACTTGGCAGGCATGCCTTTGTTCCGAACCGGTGCAGTCTCGATGGCACCCGCTCCATCATCATCCTCACGGGGCCGAACATGGCAGGAAAGTCGACATACCTTAGGCAGAATGCCCTCATTGTCCTCCTTGCCCATATCGGCTCATTCGTTCCTGCAGCGTCTGCACGGATTGGCATGTGCGACCGGATCTTTACACGGATAGGAGCGCATGACGACCTTGCAGGAGGGCTCTCGACATTCATGGTGGAGATGGCCGAGACTGCTGCAATTCTCCGTGCAGCAACTCCTCGAAGCTTTGTCATCCTTGACGAGATCGGGAGGGGAACCTCGACACATGATGGACTGAGCCTTGCCCAGGCAATTGTCGAGCATGTTCATGATGCACCGCATCTCCAGTGCAGAACAATATTTGCTACCCACTACCATGAACTCACTGCTCTTGCATCGTCCCTTGTCCGTGTCCAGAATGCACGGGTTGAGGTGCTTGAGGAGGGGGAAGAGATCCGTTTCCTCCATACGATCGTGGATGGAGGGGCAGACAGGTCATACGGCATCCATGTGGCAAAGCTTGCGGGCATACCGCCTTCCGTCATTCACAGGGCAAGGAACCTCCTCCAGGAGCGTGAGGCACACAGTGCACCAGGAGAGGAGGAACAGGACAGTACTGTGCAGATGGCACTCTCCTTCGATGAGCCACGCTCGCATCCTGTTCTCTCCCAGCTGCTCGATCTTGATGTGAATGCACTCACACCCCTTGCTGCACTGACTGCACTTGCAACACTCCAGGAACAGCTTGATGATGGACGTGATGGACAGAAGGACTGAGAGGATCCATCTCCTCGAACCCGTTGTTGCAGATGCTATTGCAGCAGGTGAAGTTGTTGAACGCCCTGCAGCAGTTGTGAAGGAGCTCATTGACAATGCTCTCGATGCTGGTGCAACACGCATTTCAGTCAGGGTGCGGGGCGGTGGCATTGCAGCCATTGAGGTCCATGACAATGGAAGGGGAATGGTGCCTGAGGATCTCCCCCTTGCCTTTGCAAGGCATGCGACATCGAAGGTGTCAAGTCTTGAGGATCTCACTGCAATTGCAACTCGGGGGTTTCGTGGTGAGGCACTTGCAAGCATTGCTGCAGTCTCCGAGTGCACCATTACGACACGGAGTGCTGATGCATCAGCAGCAACTGCTGTACGGGCACACTTTGGAACGATCCATTCTCCCGTAACGACAGCACGGGATGTGGGAACAAGTGTTGTTGTCGAGAATCTCTTTGGAAACACTCCTGCCAGGCTCCGCTTTCTCAAGGGAGAGCGGGGTGAGCATGCTGCTGTGCTGCGAAGTGTCATGGATGCCATCATTGCAGCACCAGCCTGCAGTTTCCACTGCGAGATCGGGGAGAAGGCTGCACTCTCCTCGCAGGGAGGAGAGCTTCGCGATGTGCTCCCTGTCATCTTCGGCAGGGGAGATGCAGAAAAGCTCCTTCCCTTCTCGGGAAGCGAGGATGGCATCCACCTTCATGGCTTTCTTTCCTCACCACTTTCCCACCACGGCAACAGGACGCATCTCTTCGTGCTCGTGAATGGCCGGCGCATCCACAATGCGATGCTGCAGCATGCCATCGATGATGCATATCGTGGCTATCTGCCTGCAGGCCGGTACCCTTTCGGCATTGTTTCAATCGACTGTCCGCGAGAAGCAGTCGATGTGAATGTCCATCCGACAAAGCGGGATGTACGCTTCGTTGAGCCCGGTGTCATCCACAGGGCAGTGCACCGTGCAGTCTGGCAGGTGCTGAGCATGGCACCGATCGAGGGCCTTCCACTCACGACTTCCATGGTGGAGCCTGCAGTTGAGCATTCACTGTTCGCAGTCCAGTCTGCATCCGCGAGGAAATATGCTCCACCGGGAAATATCGTGCAAGATGCACCGTCTTCATCACTGCAGCTGACGCTTCCCGATCCAGGAGTTCCCTCGCCCGCACTTCCCAGGATCAGTTCGCTGGGCACACTTCGGGCCGTGGGCCAGATACGGAGTACCTGGCTTGTTGCAGAGGGAGATGCGGGAATTGTGCTTGTTGATCCCCATGCTGCACATGAAAAGATCCTGTACGAAGAAATCCGCAGGGCACTGGCAGGTGAAGCTGTTCCCATGCAGGCACTCCTTGTGCCACTTCTCGTATCCATGGATCCAGCAACAGTTGTGCATGTCCCTGACATTGGCGAGATGCTCATGCAGCTTGGGTTTGCGATCGATGTCTTTGGAGAGGACATGATCCGGTGTACAGCAGTGCCAGCACTGGGTAGGGAGCATGTTACTGGTGGGACGATCTCGTCTCTTGTCATGGATCTCCTTGATGAGGTGGAGACCCGGGAAAAGCGGCTCCATAGGGCAGCTGCACTCCTTGCATGCCACACAGCTGTCCGTCTTGGAGATGCCCTTGATCTCCGTGAGCAGCAGCATCTCCTCGATCTTCTCGTCACTACTCCCGAGGCACTTACCTGTCCCCATGGACGGCCCACCTGCCGCATCATCAGTGATGGAGAGATGCGCCGTGCAGTTGGACGTCCAGTCATCGACCAGGTCTAGTCCACCATGAACCGTACACTTGTCATCTGTGGTCCAACTGCCTCAGGAAAGACAGCTGTTGCTGTGAGCATTGCCAAGGCTTCATCCCCTGCAGCCCTCATCAATGCGGATTCCCGGCAGACAATGCATACCCTCACGAGGGCTACGTTTCAGCCTACCCTGGAGGAGCTCCAGGGCATTCCGTGCCATCTCACAGGAGTACGTGCTCCGGATGAGGAGTGGACTGCTGCCACATGGTGCAGGAAGGCTGAGGAGTGCCTTTCTGGAATGCAGGAGCAGGGTGTGCACAGTATTGTCGTCGGTGGTACTGGCCTCTATGTACGGGCACTTGCAAACGGCTACTCCTTTCCTGGCGAGGCACCGGATCCTGCTGAACGGAAGGAGCTCGAGAAGCTGTGGATGCATCCGCAGGGCCGAGAACTGCTTC
>DAIDIX010000217.1 GCA_027451645.1 Candidatus Dormiibacterota bacterium
TGGGCAAGCAGATCGTTCCACAGTGTTCTGCTTCCTGTCATGAGGATGTCGCCACCTTCTTCCTCTTTGAGAGAAGCAATACGCGCATATGAATCATTTCTGCGAACCACCTCGACATCTTTCGTATCCATGGGCAGGGTATCGGATACGACAATTTCCTGCACATCCTGTCCCGAGTCGACGATGTCCCTCTCCTCATCAGTCCAGCGTTCTGAAGCTGGATCCTCAGCAACCTCCGACCAGTAGCTCGTAAAGAGTTCATACGATGCTCTTCCTATGAGAAAGTAGTCAGCCGTACGCAGGAGTTCAGCATTGTATGCATAGAAGGTGTCCCCCATCATGGGGAAAAGCTCCGTTCCGTCATTGTCCGGCCCAGAGTACATCCCATCCAGCGAAACGAAGTTATAGACGATGAGTTTTCGCATAGCAATGATCCTCCTAGAACTTCCCTCGCATCGTCCATCATCTTCGCATAGAGGAATCACACCAGGCGAAAATGTTCAGTCAGAAGTGCAAGCGCACGTGTCAAATGTGAAGTCAGCATGGCAGTCCAGATACGGCGAACAAGACCACCCAGCCACACTACTGCATGGTTACCATCATCGCCACCACAGCATCTCTGCAGGGGAAGCATGCACAGTGATGTACTGCAATCGCATCTGATCCCCCATCGCACGGATGAATAGGCACATCATGAAGTCAATGACTGCAACGTCTCACCGGATGTGGACATGGGGGAGCCAGCATTGAAGCAGGAACCGCTCATGGGAACAGTACATACGGAAGGAGCAATTCTCCATTACTCTCGGACTGGAGGCAATCTTCCTCCACTTCTTCTCCTCCATGGTCTCACTGGGAGTGGTTCGTGCTGGAGAATTCTTGCCAAGACACTGCAATCCAGATTCGATGTCATCATGCCGGATGCTCGGGGCCATGGACAGTCAAGTGCACCCCGTCACGGATACAGCTACAGCCACCATGCAGCAGACACCATTGAGCTCGTTGACAGCCTCGGGCTCACAGCACCCTTCATTGCAGGACATTCCATGGGGGGCATGACTGCTGCACTTGTCGCACGAGCGCTTAACCCTGCTCCACGGGGTCTCATTCTCCTCGAACCACCATTTCTCACTCCCAAGCAGCAGCAGGAAGTACGAAACGGCCGTGCACAGAAGGAGCACGAAACACTGCTCCAGCTTCCAATGGAAAATATTCTTGCCGATGCGCGGACTCGGCACCCCCACCGTACGGAAGAGATGATAGAGTGCGTATCCACTGCCCGGGCAGCAACGTGCCCCGAGGCATTCCAGGTGCTCGACGACGAGATCCCTGACTACAGCACCATCATGGGCGACATTGCATCACCAGTTCTGCTGGTACTTGGAGAGGAAAGTCCTGTACTGCTCAGCTCAACCATTGAGAATCTTCGAAAATGTACACGAAATATTGAGATCACATACATTCCGAATGCTGGACACGGTATCCACTACGATGCGCCTGATCTGGCAGCAGCAGCTATCCAAAGCTTTCTCATGCCGCTCCTCACAGCATAGAAGTGCTTGCCGAGCATATGTTCCATCTCAAGGCTGCCATCTCCAGATTCTCCAGGATACTGTCACTGGTCCACGTCAATATGTGTGACTGGGTCATGCGAAAAAACCTCCTCCCATCTCGCCCGCTTCCGCACTACTGCAGCCGCAGGCATTCCCATCTCTCCCAGCTGAAATGCCAAAGAAGAAACAGGGGATTGGACATTCAATCCCATCCCCTGTCAAAGCAACCTTCAGCTGCCTTAGCGTGCAAGATACATGAGCTTCACAATGCCCCACGCAACCACAAGGTATACGGCAGCAGCAATTGCGGAGTAGAGATCAAGCCACGCAACTCCATACTTCACGGTGTATCCAAACATGCCAAGGAATGGCGCAACGAGCGGATACGAGACGCTGTAGATGAAATGTACAAAACCGTTGTACGGATTTGCCCCAAGCAGTTCTAGTACGAACCGGAATGCAAGAAGCACAACCATCACTCCACAGAGATACCAGATGATGGACGCAACATTGCGACGAACCTTGCGCATCTGCTTTGGTGCAGCATCTTCCGAAACTGGAGGCTGCTGCTGTGCCTGCTGGACTTCCGCTACTCCATGTCCAACTGGCATACGGTCAGTCTGTGTTCCACTTGCCATGATCAAGCCCTCCTTGTGTGAGGTGACTGTCAGCAACGGTACTTCGCCATTATACCACGGCTTTTTTTCAGTTCCTGAACGGTACTGCACTGGAGCAAGTGCACGCTGCATGTGGCCATGGAGCGTGCATATGACGGATAGGATTCAGTGATGGAGCTGCACAAGAAGTGAATACACAGCACATGCGCCAACAAAGATCAGCGCAATGACGCAGCCGCCTGACCTCCGAAGTTTCTGCGTTGCTGCAGGAGAACGAAAGGATAATGATGCGCTGGAATTTCCCCGCTCACTGCACATGCCTTCCACAGCACAGGAAAGCTGATAGAAGCGTGGATATGCTGCCTCCTGATACTATGCAGCAGAGATAACGCCTCCCTCTGTTCTCAGCAGCCGTCCTCCCACATTCATTGGAGTGCCAAGCTGTCCTCCCCACACCGTTGCTGCTGACCCTTCAATGCGGTGGAACAGCGATCCGTAGGTGAATGACACATGTCCGTGCTGGAGCGTAGAAAGCTCAAGAGAAGAGTGAGCGAAGCATGCATCCTCAATCTCCTGCGCAGGAATGTCCATTCGCGGGTTTCCCTCACCATCAAGCACACGCAGTCCTGAAGAGCTCCACTCGGCATATCCCTTGCCTCGGAACTGCTGCGCCATCACAGTGACCATCACTGCATCCTTGGCAACATTGGCGGAAGCTGCTGGCAACTCATCCTGGAGTGGACTTATGCGCTTGAGGGCAATATACAGAGCCACAATCCATCCGATGACTGTCCAGCCCGCAATGATCGAAATGAGAGCTACAAGCCACCACCGGTGAGGGTGGACAAGCAGGCACACCGCAACAGGCAGACCAAGAACAGCAAAGGTCAGAAGTACGATGCCAAGTGCTGCATGCTTGCTCACTCCCCTCCCCCCATCTATGAGATATGTACTGAGATCATTTTCCTCGCATGGCTCTGCTCGCCCATCATCAGGAAGGCGACTTTCCTGCTGCCTGCTCAATCTTGAGAAGCTTGTCGAGAAGCTGGTTGAGTGCCTCATCCTGGGCTTTGAGATGTTCCTGGATTTGGGATGCCTCATGGAAGGTTGCATCAGCATCCTTGTAGGTCATCTCAGCACGCTTGTCCGCAGTGCGTGCCTGGATGTTCTGACCAACAATGATGATGGGAAGCAGCACGAGCTGGATGAAAGTCTGGGCAATCCACCCAACAATGACGATGGCATCATGGCTTTTCACTGCAGCTGGAAGACTGATAAGGGCAATGATGGTGAAAAG
>DAIDIX010000218.1 GCA_027451645.1 Candidatus Dormiibacterota bacterium
CGATGGATCACCAGTCTCGAATACGAGCACACCCACGACGACGCATACATATTCAACTGCAGGAACATACACTGTCACAGTTACGGAGACGGACTCTGCTGGCACATCCACTACGGAAGTATTCACGGGACAGACAGCCCTCAGGAATGGAGGAACCTCTGCAGTAGCATCGCAATCTGTGAATATCGTCTCTGGACCTCCCACTGGCAATGGATATCTCGACTGGGGTGGTGACGGAACAGGTGCACTTGGCGATGGGACCATTCCTGCAAGTACCCAGTACAACTACCCGACAAATCCTGGAGTAGGCAATGTCATCGGCTCATCAGATGGTGCATTTACGAGCGATATCCTCACTGCGAATGGCCAGGTCTGGTCTGCTGGCTACAACTTCGATGGTGCAACTGGCGAGGGAATCATGGCCTCAACGGAAACGCTCACGTACTCGCCTGTGTACACGTCTGCCACAGTGAAGACCTTTACGAATGTCATTCAGATCGCAGGAGGAACGGACAACTCCCTTGCAGCGGATTCCGGCTACGCACTGAAGGCAGATGGAACAGTGTGGGCCTGGGGAGCGAATGCGTACGGACAGCTTGGCAACAACACGACCACAAATGAAGGCTACCCAGTCCAGGTGCTTGCAGGGGCCTGCACCTGTACAGGAGGGGGAGGATATCTCAATGATGTGGTCCAGATTGTGGCTGGAACACAGTTTGCCATGGCACTCCGTGCAGACGGGACAGTATGGACCTGGGGAAATGGTGGAAACTCCTCGCTTGGAGATGGCAGTACAGCAAACTCCCTGACACCAGTTGAGGTGTGCGCAGTGGGGAGCTGTACAACCAAGCTCTCAGGTGTGTCGAAGATTGCTGCTTCCAACTACTCGGCCATGGCACTCATCAACGGAAATGTGTATGTGTGGGGACAGAACTCTGATGGAGTGCTCGGAAACGGCACTGCAACTGGCTACAACTCTGCTGCAGGAAGCACGACTCCAGTCGAGGTGTGTGCTCCAGGCACAGCATCAGGGTGCGCGACATATCTGTCCAATGTCCGCGATATTGCCATCGGCTACCAGACTGGCTATGCTCTCACCACTTCTGGGACAGTCTACGCCTGGGGAGGGAATGGCTATGGTGAGCTTGGCATCGGATCCGTGTCATGCACACCTGTCTCTGGTTACGACTGCACAGTTACTGCGGATGAAGTGCCTAATGAAGTTGTCTCTGGAGCAGCATCGAGTACCTGTGGCACATACCTCTGTGATGTCACCCACATTGCTTCCGGTACGGAATTTGCACTCGCCTCACTCAGCAATGGAACACTCTTTACGTGGGGAAACAATGTCTCAGGAGCACTCGGCATCAACTCGACGACAAACAGTTCCTCCCCAGTCCAGACGCTTGGTGTAGGGGGGACGGGAACGATGCAGAATGTCATAGCGCTTTCTGCAGGAGCGTTCGTCTCACAGGCAATCGTTACCTCGAACAACAATGTCGTGCAGACCTGGGGAGACAACTCAGTCGGAGAGCTCGGTACAGCATCGAACACGAATGCTCTCGATCCTGTCCAGACGACAGGCATAGCGTATATTGCACAGGTTGCTGCTGGCACTCAGTTCCAGCTCGCGCTTTCCTCTGCAGGAAACGTGTATGCATGGGGGCAGAACAGTACTGGTGAACTTGGAAGCGGAGGCGCTCCTGCCACAAGCACCATTCCACTCGAGGTTCAGGGTGTTGGAGGGGCAGGTGTGCTTGGAAACATCCGGAGCATTGCATCTGGAGGTACTTTCAGCCTTGCACTCAGTGCAAATGGGAATGTGTACGCGTGGGGCCAGAACACAGATGGTGAGCTCGGTAATGGCACTACTACCCAGGAGAATGATCCTGTTGAGGTATGTGCACCAGGAACCACAGCTCCGTGTGCAACATACCTGTCGAACATCATTGCCATTGCTGGTGGTTCCAATTTCGCCCTTGCTCTCAGCAGTTCAGGTGCTGTATATGCCTGGGGTGCGAATGCAAACGGTCAGCTCGGCATCAACTCGACAGTGAAGAGCATGGTTCCAGTACAGGTTCTTGGGCTTGGTGGAACAGGAACACTCAGCAGCATCAAGGCTGTGAACTGTGGCAGCACAGCAGCATATGCGCTTGGAACGAACGGTCTTGTCTATGCATGGGGCAATGATGCGAGCGGGGAACTTGGCAATGGAAGTTCAGGCTCCCAGTCCACTGTGCCAGTACAGGTGCTTGGGGTTGGAGGGTCAGGCAACCTCTCATACGTGAAGCAGCTTGCTTCGGGAAGCGATTTCGCACTCGGGCTTGCTGCAGGAGGGAATGTCTACGGATTTGGGGGAAACACAGCTGGAGATCTCGGAAACGGTGCATCGACAATGAGCACAACACCAGTGGAGACATGTGCTGTGGGAGGCTGTACAGGATATCTCGGAAGTGTGAAGGCCATATCGGGGAGCATGGGGTATACCACTGGACTTGCTCTCGACAGTACTGGGACAGCATACGGGTGGGGGTCCAACGCATACGGCAATGCTGGGAGTGGGAACACCACTCCTTCCACGACTCCAGTTGCAGTGGTTTCTCCAACCGGTTCCGGGACACTTGCCGATATCATGGTCATATCCGGAGGCGGGGAGATGTCCGCTGCCATTGCACCACCGACAACGGCCTGTTCTGGGGGGAGCCTCAGCATTTCTGTGCCAGCATCAGTCACGTTCCCGAGCACAACTCTGAGCGGTGTTGCCACAACGTCCGTACTCACAGTTCCTGTCACAGCAACAGATCTCTCCGATACTGGTGCAGGATGGAACATTGCTGCCAGTGCCTCCAGTGTGTTCACTGCTGGTGCGAGAACACTTCCCTCCAATGCCACATCGCTCACTGCCTCATCGGCAGCAGCACTTTCCTCGACCTGTACCCTGCCCATCAATACCATAGCTCCACCAGTGCCGCTTTCCACTACAGGATCAGCTGCTGCGAATTTCGATGCTCAGCCGAACTCTGGTACAGGAAGCTCCACTATCAATCTCACTTACACCATCTCCATCCCTGCAGGTGCACTTCCAGGAAGCTACAGCTCTACCTGGACTATTGCCATATCGTCTGGGCCATGACGCCCGCATTCGATGGAGGACTGTAGGTTACTGGAGCCTCAAGTCCTCCTGAAGTGAAAGAGAGTGTGAACGGAATTGTTGTACTCAGGGGACCGACTACGGAAGTTGAGCTTGTTGGGACGGAAGCAGTGGGAGCAGCAGGAGCGGAGCCACCGGTTGGCGCAGCCCACAGCTTCTGCGCTTCTACAGTGAGACTCCCGCCACCAGAGCCAGTAGTGGGATACAGGAACATGATGGAGACACCAGTGATGCTCGACCAGCTGAGAGATTGTGTGCAGTTTGCTGAGCAGGTGAACATGGTGAATTGAATGGCAACGTTGTACGCAAAGTA
>DAIDIX010000219.1 GCA_027451645.1 Candidatus Dormiibacterota bacterium
ATGTACGGGCACTTGCATCCACTGCATCTGGTGCAGTCAACATCGCTACAGGTATCGGAACATCAGTGAAAACCGTTGTGGAGCATCTCATTCGGGCATCCTGCACAGCAATGGAGATCGTGTATCATCCTGAACGTGGAGGTGAGGTGCGTGACAGTGCACTCGATGTGCACCGGGCGAAGGAACTCCTCGGCTGGACTGCTTCCACACAGCTGGATGACGGTATCCGTACCACGTTCCAGTCATTCCAGACATCGTATGGAACACTGCAGGTGTTCCCCACACCAACTCCGGGTGAGCAGCACCCGTCCCTTGCTGAACACGCTGCCCACTAGGCCAGCAACTGTCATCGTCAACTAGAAGGAGAAACGTCTCATGGGCACAGGTCGTACAGTCATCGTATTCGGTGCAGACGGGTATCTCGGCTGGGCTACAGCTCTCCATCTTTCCCAGGTAGGCTTCAATGTCATTGCAGCAGACAACCTCATCCGAAGGTCATGGGATCGTGAATGTGGTACGGATACGCTCATTCCCATCCGGAGCATGCCTGAACGCATCCGTACATGGAAGAGGGTCTCTGGAAAGGACATGCTCTGGAGACGTGTGGATATCCGGAGTCCAAAGGCAGTGAATGCGCTCTTCATGGAGTTCCACCCCGATGCAGTTGTCCACTTCGCTGAGCAGCGGAGTGCACCATTCTCCATGGTTGACCAGGACCACTCCCTTCTCACCCAGGTCGGAAACCTCACTGGGACGATAAATCTCCTCTATGCCATCCGCGATATCGAGCCAGACTGCCATCTCGTGAAGCTCGGAACGATGGGCGAGTACGGCACACCGAACATCGACATCGAGGAAGGCTTCATTGAGATCACTCACAATGGACGTACTGACCGTCTTCCCTATCCAAAGCAGGCAGGAAGCTTCTATCACCTCTCAAAGGTGCATGACAGTCACAACATTCACTTTGCCTCACGTGTGTGGGGCATCCGTGCAACAGATCTCAACCAGGGTGTCGTCTACGGATGCACCACGGACGAGATAGCAATGGACCCACGGCTTGCTACCCGATTCGACTACGACACGATATGGGGCACTGCACTCAACCGCTTCTGCGTGCAGGCTGCAGTTGACCAGCCAGTCACTGTCTATGGAAAGGGCGGACAGACCCGAGGGTTCCTCGACATCCGGGATACAGTGGAGTGCATCAGGATCAGCATCGAGCATCCAGCACAACCCCATGAATTCCGGGTATTCAACCAGTTCACTGAGCAGTTCTCTGTCCAGCAGCTTGCAACCCTCATTGCAGAAACACGGAAGGAGCATGGTCTTGAAACGAGAATTGACCATGTTGCAAACCCCCGTGTCGAGCAGGAGGAGCACTACTACAATGCGAAGCACCAGGCACTGATGGATCTCGGTCTCCAGCCCCACCTCCTCCGGTCAACCCTCCTTGACTCTGTCATCGCAACTGTCGAGCACTGGAAGAAGAGGGTAGATCCAGAGCTCCTCCTCCAGCCATCCGTTGACTGGAAGAAGGGCCGCAACCGGAACTGGAAGGGCTCCACCCAGCCACATCTGACACAGGTTCGCACTGCACGTTCCATGCATGAAGCACCACTCATTGCACGGGTGGGCAGCTGAACAGGCATGGATACATCTGCTGCGCGTGCTGGGGGCATATCCCTTCCTGCATCAATCAGCCTCATCATTCCTGCCCACAACGAGGAACTCAATATCGGTTCCCTTGTCACACAGGCATGCGAGGTGCTTCCCGGGATTGCCCAGTCATTCGAGATCATCATTGTCGATGATGGCAGCACGGACCGGACTACGGACGTTGCAACGCACCATATGGATCCCCATGCGCCTGGCAAGCTCCGCATCATCCGTCACCGCGAAAAGATGGGATATGGCATCACTGTTGGTGACGGGCTGCGTGCAAGCACTGGAGACCTTGTAGCCTTCATTGATGGTGATGGCCAGTTTGATGTCCACGATCTCATCCATCTTGCAGAACATCTCGGAGAGGCGGATTTTGTCACAGGACGCCGTGCAAACCGTGCAGACAACTGGAAGCGGAAACTCACAAGCGGTGTTTTCAACATCCTCGTGAAGGTCCTGTACCGCATCCACTATGACGATGTTGACTGTGCCCTCAAGCTCATGACCAGAAGCTTCCTCAATGATGCGCTCCCCCTTGTCTCCCGCTCTGCTCTCCTCAATACAGAGCTCTACATCAAGGCACGGCGAACACACCACCGCATTGTTCAGGTGACCATTCCCCACTATCCCAGGACAGCTGGTGTGCATTCCGGAGGACGACTCATCCCCATCCTCCGTGCAATCCGGGAGCTTGTCATGCTCCGCTGGAAGATGCGGCTCCAGTAGCACCTCCGTATACTGAGCGCATGCATTCACCTACTCGCCGGCTCTCCCTCATGCTCGCACTGGCCATTGGGCTGCCGCTCCTTGCATCCTGTGGCACACCTCCCCCCTCATCGCTCTCCACTGTGGTCCACCGGAGTGCAACCCTCCTCACACATGCAGCGAGCATTCACATGGAGTTTGCAACGGAAGCGTCCCCGCCTTCCTCCGTCATTGCAGCGGAATCAGGAAGTGGAACGTATGTGGCACCCAGCACCTTCTCCGGTTCATTCATTGTCGGATTCCATGGAGTTCCCCTGTCCGTGGACATCGTTGTGACCGGCAGCTCCACGTACCTCAGGGCACCGCTTGCACAGGGATTTTCGAAAGGGGATCCCTCTGCGTACGGCTTTCCCAATCCTGTCGCATTCTTCAGCCACACTGCTGGATTTCCTGCACTCCTGCAGGACACCACATCCCTCCATTACGCTGGCCTCACCTCCCAGAGCGGAACCCTTGAGTGGAGCATCACCGGCACTGTGCCAAATGCCATGCTTGCCGGCATCCTCAAGACTCCTCACGTGACACGAACCGATGCAGTGACATATGTCATTGATCCGCACACCGGAATGCTCACCTCACTCACAGTCCGTGCTCCCCTCTATACTGCATCGATGCTCACTTCTGTCACGATCTCGCTCGCATATCCAGCATCACCTCCACACATCACTCCACCCCCCTCGTGAGCATGTCGGAATGACATTCCGGTCCCGTACCATCCTCATCGGAGCTGCATCACTCGGCATCATTCTCACAGCAGCTGACACGTATGTCGTTGTCGTCCTGCTCCCTGCAATGATGTCCCAGTTCGGAGTGCCCATCACTGCACTGCAGAAGGGAGCTCCCATTGTCAGCGGCTTCCTCTTCGGATATGTTCTTGCACTTCCCGTGTTTGGTCAGCTCTCAGACAGGGCTGGCCGGACACCCCTCATGCTTGCTGCACTCGCACTTTTCGGAGCAGGATCGTTTGTCACTGCACATGCACCCTCACTTTCTGGTGCAATTGCTGGCAGGGTCCT
>DAIDIX010000220.1 GCA_027451645.1 Candidatus Dormiibacterota bacterium
ACACCAGGATGAGTACTGCAGCAAGCGTCACGAGCATTGCAGCGCAGGCATCGATGAAGATTCCCACACGTGAGAGTCCTGCACTGATCCAGAGCTGATCAAGTCCCTTCCGCTCGCTTCCACGGCTGATGGCAATGCCCTGGATGACAACATAGATCGCAACGATGAGTGCAACCGTGCCGAAGACCTTGTAGCTGAGATATCCCCCGATCGTGTCAAGCCGGTCTGCAGGTCCTGTGAGAATGGCCACACTGTCCGCAATGGACTGTGACTGCTGTGCAAGCTCCTTGAGCGAGACGCCAAGCGCATGGGCTGAGGCCAGGTATGCAGGAGCAGTTGTCCCGATCATGATGGCAAGTCCCACGCCTGCAAGCAGTGCGCCAAGCCAGTGCCTCCGCACTGACCAGAGGAAGAGAGTGAGATTACTTGGCGTTCCCGAACTCGGTGAGGAAGATCTCTTCAAGACTCATCTCCGCAGAATCGATTGTAAGAATGGTTGCAGGGCGCACTGCATCGAGAAGTGGTGTCATCGTGCCAGCAACAGTGCAGGTAATGCGGTGATCTTCCACATACAGATCAGTCAGTCCAGAAAGATGCTCAAGTGAACTCCGTTCGACAGTACCCTCGAGCTGGATTGCCACTCTGTGGGATCTCTCGATCCTCAGTTCATCCATCGTTCCCACCTGCCTGAGGTGGCCACCATGAATGACTCCCACCCTGTCACAGAGTTCCTGCACTTCTGGCAGGACATGGGAGGAGAGCACAATGGTTGTTCCCCGCTCCCGCATGGAGCGCATGAGCTCACGGAACCGCTGCTGGATCACGGGATCGAGTCCACTTGTCGGCTCATCCAGAAAGACAAGCTTCGGTTCATGCATCACAGACTGCAGGAGCCATAGCTTCTGCCTGTTTCCATGGGAATACTCACGGTACTTCCTCGTGAGATCGAGGTCGAACTGTGCTGCAAGCTCCGTGATGCGGCTATCGAGTACTTTTCCACGCACATGGGCAAGAAGATCGATGATCTGTGCTCCAGTCTGGTTGGGATAGTCAGGAGCCTCTGCAGGCATGAAGCCCGTTTCCTGCTTGATTCTCACGCTGTCATGGACAGCATCCATGCCAAGGACTGTTGCACTGCCACGCGTTGACCGGATGAGGTTCATGAGGAGCCGGATGGTTGTTGTCTTTCCTGCACCATTCGGTCCTACAAGACCAAAGATCTCGCCCTCATGGATTGTAAGATCCAGGTCGAAAATGCCGTGACTGCTTCCATAGTCTTTCGTGAGACCATGAGTTTCAACGCTTTCCATTTCTCGATACTAGACCCCATTTCCCGGTTCGTGTTGATCCAGCGCGCACTATGCAGGACCAGCACTCTGCGGTGCAAAAGCACGTGCGAATGGCGCAAGAGACGACGTGTCCTTTCCTGCAGACTGCATGGCCTTCATGCAGTCGTCGACGAGCGTTCCCGCTTCCCGTCGGAGCGGAGCCGTGAGTGGCACCTTTGCAAGCTTTGTGAAATTGTCCAGAGCGTACTTCCAGCTCCCCTTCCTCATGTCCCAGCGAATCTGGCTCATGATGAGGCCAGCAGTCACTACGGGATCTGGGGCAAGAATCTTCATTCCATCCAGCGCGAGGACAATTTCATTTCCCCCGTCAGCATCACCCCGCAGCACAGCAATTTCAGCTTTGAGTGCCTTAATGGGCACTGACTCCTTCCCGAGTGCTTCCGCATACGCATCATTGGGAATCGGACTTTTCCCGTCCTGCTGAGCGAGAAGTGGCGAGAGATACGCTGCAGCAGTTGCTGCATCTCCACTCCTCAGGGCTGCCTCTGCACCTGTCAGATGGGCTAAAACAGCAGTTGGTGTTGCCTTGTCAGGATATTTCGCACTCCAGGCTGCAATATCTGTCAGTGCATCCTGCAATCTATCCTCTGCAAGGGCACACTGTGCCCTAAGCACAGCAGCCTCGGAAGCTGCACCTGCAGGATCAAGCGTGAGTGCAGCAGCAATATCCGCTTCTGCCTTGGCGACATTACCGCACTGAAGCAGCAGCCGTGCAAGCGAAAGAAAGTCCTGTGCTTCGAGGGCAGGTGCAGGTGAAGGGAAGAGGGTTCTATACACCTCTGGAGCGTTTGCGAGCATGGTGATGCACTCATCGAAGTGGCCCTTGCTGTAGAGGATTCTCACTACTCCTAGTACTGCATCCCAGTATGTAGAAGGATTGCCAATACGATTCACTGACTCGCTCGGAACATTCTGGGAGACAATGCTGCCCGTTCCGAGAAGGCTCTCCATTGCATGCACCCGCCTCCTCCTGGCCAACTCGGCAGACAGTGCAAAACCTCCTGTCCCACCAAATACCAGCACCCCGATGAGACCGAGTATGCCGAACACATCGTCAACCCCACTATTGAGAGAAATCGAGTTGAGCTGCGCACCCCGGACCATGATCGCCTCTACCATTCCATGCCAGAGACGGGTGTCAACATGGTCACCACTCGCAATCTGCCCTCAAATGTCGCCGTTTACGGTGATCGGCTGGAGGTGCTGCCTCCGGTCAAAGGAGATCGTCGATTCTGCACCATACCGCACGTACTGCACATGCACTCCTGAAACAGTGACACCCTGAACGAGAGAAACGCAGGTATCTGCAGCAGTGGTGTGACACATCGGTGCTGCCATGTACGCGCGATATTGCAGTGCACTGTACACTCCATAAACACAGAGCGTGACCATTGCAAGGAAGAACACTCCAATCATCCAGAGCGGAGCCATGCTCTGCTGGGTGAGCATCCTCCTTGACCATCGATTGTCCTTCAGGGGGATGCTGAGATCCTCTGCAATCGTTCCAATCGTTCGTGGAGAGAAGTGGATGAGGGAGATCTTCTGTTTCCCGCTTGCATCCAGAAGGCCCGGTACTGTGCCGCACGATGCAGATGCGAGAGAGGTGCTGGGTACTCTGTGCTTCCTCCACCAGGAGTCTGTCATGATGACAGTCCCCTCGCTGATCTCAAGCTGGCCACGGAGATCCAGAAGCATGTCAGCAAGCATATAGAGTGCAATTCCAAGCCCGATTCCCGCAACGATGATGCTGTTGAACAGGAGGTACAACGTGCCAGTTATGGCAAGTACGATGCCAATCATCCAGGCTCCAACGACGAGATATCGTCGGGTCTCGGAGGATTCATACGGATAGGTGTGAAGTGACATAGCAGAAATGTACCAGCAAAATCATGTTCGCATCGCACTGCTGATGCTTAGGGTGTCCAGCAGCACCTCCTGAGCCTGCATCATGATTCATGGTGGGCAGCATGTGTGAAATTGTGGAACACTGGGACTATGCCAATCGATCCTGCTCCTGTTCCTGCCCTGCTGAGAAAGCGCCATGT
>DAIDIX010000221.1 GCA_027451645.1 Candidatus Dormiibacterota bacterium
TGCAGTACTCATCCTGGTGTACCTCGGCACAGTGGCTGGAGGTGCAGCAGCGAACACGAATCTTGCAGGAAGTGGAGTGCTCGAGGTTGCTGCAGTGGGGGTTGTTGCCATTGCAGCACTTGGCTTTGGCATCCTTCTTGCCCAGTTCTTCACGACAACACGGACTGCAACAGGCATTTCCTGCATCTACCTTGTCGCAATGTACTTCACTGCGAATGCATACCAGTCAATGGGATGGCTCAGCTGGCTGAAATATCTCTCGCCGTTCTACTACTACCTCGGTGCACGGAGCCTCGTTCCCGGCCTTCAGCTTCATCCCTTCCTTCTCCTCGTTCCCCTCGCAGCAGGTGCTGCAGCAATTGTGGCTGGCGCCATCCTGTACGCTCGCCGGGATATCGAGGGAGTGGCGATACAGCGGAAGCATTCCGGCTCGGAAGCCCGCGTACCCTTCCGCAGGAGCAGGCTCGCACGTGCAACGTTTGCAGCAAGCTGGATTTCTGACCAGCGCTGGGGACTTCTTGGCTGGTATGCAGGAGGAGCACTCTTTACGGGAATGATGGCCTCCATCCTACCCTCAGCATTCAAGCTTCTCGAAAAGACAGCCCGGCTGCAGAAGATTCTTGACCGTGCAGGTGCCTTCTCCCATGTCCAGGGAGCAATCGTAGATTCAATCTTCACCTTTGGAGCACTGCTTGTGACAGCATGTGTTGTCACGCTTGTTTCTTCGTGGGCATCGGAAGCATCGAGCTCAAGGATCGATATCGATTTCAGCCTTCCCGTCTCGGAAGTACGCTATGTGATCGAACGCACACTGCAGCTTGCAGTCGTTGCAGTGGGATTCTCGTGTGCAGCCCTCCTTGGTGTTGCTTTTGGCGCACATTCAGGCAACTACAGCATTGATGGCTGGGGAATGCTCCGTGCATGGTGGGACATCATTCTTGTTGCAGCAGCAGTGGGTGGAGTCGGGTTCGCTGCAGCAGCCATCCTGCGGTCCCCGACAGCAATCATCGTTCCCATTCTCCTCATGGCAGGAAGCTACGGCTTCATGATTGTCAGCGATGTCCTCAAGTGGCCACAGTGGGCAAAGGAGCTCTCCATCTACAGTGCGTTTGGCACTCCGTACCTCAAGGCCCCAGATCTCCAGGGCATCCTGTACCTTGCAGGACTCTGGCTGGTGGGTACTGCAGCTGCACTGGTCATGCTGCAGCGTCTCGACCGCACGACTGCCTGAGGTGGAGCAGTGACTGCTAGAGGCCCCATCCCTGGTAGATGGTGGCTGAGTGCTGCTGGTGTGTGGCGGCCGTGGCATAGGTTGTGAATGCCTGCACTGCAGATGCCTGGGTGATGAGCCATCCTGTGGCTGCAGTGGCAACAGGGCCCTCGTGCACAACGCCAGTTCCCTTCACCATGTGGTTGTACATGAGTGTTGCCCAGGACTGCATGGCTTTAAGGTACTCGGGCTTTGGTGCGATCTCGTTGAGGTTGCCAAGGCTCCGCATGAAGATGGAGACGAAAACGGGAGGCTCCTCTGCCATCCGGTTGTCCGTATTGAGATACGTGATGGTCCTCTCTGCGAGGGCATGGGCTGCATCAAGATATGCAGGATTTCCTGTTGAGGAGAAAAGTGAGGCGTAGGTCCCAATGACAAGTCCCTGGTTGTACGACCATACGGTTGGATCCACAGTTCCATCTGCAGAGATGTGGTCACCTATGAGGCCATTATTGAGAGTGAGGGTATTCACTGTCCATGCAACATACTGCTCCGCATTGTTTCTGTATACCTGCTTTCCCGTGATTCGGAAGAGCTCTGCATTGAGGAGTGCTGCACCGCCTGTGCTCACTGCATTGCGGTCCGTGCCACTTGAGGGCTCCTGCCAGAACACGCCACCAGGGGAGGGGTAGTGCCTGTTTGTCGACCAGCCAGTCGCCTCAAATGCAGCAACCCGCTCAGCCTGGGCGAGGTAGGAAGAATCATGGGTCAGGCTGTAGGCATCGAGGAGGTCGATCCCCATCCATGCATTGTCGTCATACTTCTTCACTCCACCACCGAAGATGAACCATCGGCCACCCGGGAAATACCCTCCATGCGTGGAGTCCCAGTAGTCTCCAAGGTTTGCCATGTGCCCGGAAATGGAGGCACGGAGTGAAGCTGGCATGTTCGGAAGTCTCGTGAGCCCAAGAAGTGCTGCCATGGCCTGCGACTCAGGCCATGCAGTGGCTGGACCAAGATAGAGGCCGCGGAATGATCCGTTCTCCGTTCCAAAGCAGTTCTCAAGGGCCTGAAATGACAGCTGTGCTGCTTTGGCAGCCTCGGCAGGTGTAAGTGCAGTGGCTGTTCCAGGTGCCGGGGTCACCTTGCAGCTTGCTGGCATCGTTCCATATGGACTCTGGAATGTTCTGTACGCCTGAAGCCCGAGGTATGATGCTGCGAGCACAGCAACAGCAGCTGCAACCCGTCGCAGCCGGTATCCGACCTGCCGTTTCGGAAGGCGTGTCCGATGCTGTTCCGCATCTTGAAGCTCGTCTGTATTGGTATCTGGCATGCTTTCCGTCAGTTCTTCCTGCACCTTCTATTCGATCGTATCGGGATCTTGCGGACAGTTCACGGACAGAGGTGCCACCACTGTCGCGGTTAAGCGAAAATGTCGGTCAAAGTGGGGACGGGAATGACCGACATACACGCATCTCGGATTCAGATCATCTGCGCTCAACCAGATGCTGTGGTAGAGGCATGAGTCTTCCTTGAAGGGTCAAAGCCCCCCGAGTTCTGAATACGCAGAATCTCTGCGGGCAGCAACTTCACGATCATGCGCATTGCGCTTTGCTTCTTCAACGCGTACAACACACTCCTCAGCTGCATTGCATAGCTGAGCAAGTTCGCTCTGGGGATCACGGGTAGTCATTGAGTCAACAGACTTGTACGAGCGCGAGCCATCCCTGTAGATCGTGTCCACCACATACAGTTTTGCTTCATATTGAGGCTTGTGGAAGCGCCTGTCCCATCGTGAGAGCAGGAGGTAGCCACTTGGAGTCGTGGTCATGATGTCTGTCCATCTGCCCACATCTACCGAGGAGCGTTCCCTGTCGTATCCGCGAGACCATTCACGATGCTGGACTCCGCTCTGTAGCAAGCGCGAGACTGTGGATTTCAGCTGTTCACTCATGAACCATATGTTCCTTCAACAGTGAAGACAGTGGACGGACAAATGCACCTGCAGTGTCGCGGTTAAGGGAAAATGTCGGTCTAACGGTTAAGCGAAAATGTCGGTCAAAAAGGGACGGGAATGACCGAC
>DAIDIX010000222.1 GCA_027451645.1 Candidatus Dormiibacterota bacterium
TGCTCCTCTACCTCAGCTGTACTTCTCAGGTTAGGATATGTTGCTCTCAGGATCAGGGGTGTGATGTCACAGGGACTTGACGCTGCTGTTACACCTGCCTGCGGGATTGGCTCGCAGCGATTGGGGGTAGTATGGACATATGGATTCTGACAATGATGCCTATGATCTCAGCGGACTGCACCGGGAATTCGATCTCCTGAAATTCCGCATGTGCAGGTGCAACCACCAGGGGACCTGTATTGCCTGCAAGGGATTCGAGCTTCTCAGGGAGCAGTCACAGATGGTCTTTGCTGCTGCAAGCCAGCCCATTCTCATGCAGGTGGCGCAGGAGGCTGCCATGAAGGATCTCATCGGGCAGATGGGGCAGCTTCAGACGAAAATTGTTGGAGATCCTGAGGTGCAGACGCTCATGGAACGCCTGATGGAGCGGGTGCAGGAGGACATGGGAGGGCCTGAAGCGCTTCAGCAGTTCATCTCCTCTCTGGGCCTACCTGGAATGCCTCCGGAGGGATTTCCGCAGTGGAACACAGGCTTTGATGGCTTCGGCATTCCTGAGGACACGCCTCCGGAGGATGATCCACCAAAGGATGCTCCCCCATCCTCATGAGCCAGTGACTGGAGGCTCCTCAAGGAGCTTGGCTGCTGCATCGGGTCCATCAAGGACTTCAGTCACGACAGTCACAAGATCCTGGAGTGAGGAAGGCTTTGTGACATACCGTGTTGCACCGGCTTCCATAGCAGCATCAATGTCGCCACTATCCGACTTCGCACTGAACATGATGACAGGTATTGCCTCCCATTCATGATGCTGGCGGATCTGGCGGCACAGCTCGATGCCATCAACATTGGGCAGCATGACATCGAGGATGACGATATCGGGAGGGTGCTCGGCCATGCAGCCAAGGGCATTCTCACCATTCATTGCAGTCTCCACAGCGAATCCTTCCATCTGCAGATACGTGCTGAGGATGTGGATGATGCGGAGATCATCATCCACGATGAGAACACGGGGCTCAGTGGTCATGGCAGGATTCCATCCGTGAAGATCTGGGACAATTGTAGCAGCGGATGGAGGAAGGATCAGTCACAGGAACGTGACAGACAGGAGGAGTGGAGTGCAGTCCCACCATGTGATCCGGGCACTGCGGCCAGGATCCGATGAGGTCCTCTGTGTTGAAGCGGAGCGTATCACGGGAAGTCCAGCTGCACGGGAACTTGTGGCAAGGCACGGGACTGTGGAAGCAGTGAGCATCACCCGTCTTCTTGCGGATGAATGCCGTGTGCTCGAGCGGGAGTACAGGAAGCGTGGGGGTACAGTACTTGCAAGCCCGGATGGCTCAGAGGTGCTCCTCATGGGTCCGCTGCTTGGCCTCGGTGAACTTCCGGAGGCGCTCCGATCGTGGGGACCAGCAACAGAACGCCTTGGGAGTGAGCTTGAGAAAGTCCTCCATGCACGTGCACGGGTCCTCCTCCCGTGGACGTGCGCAGAAGAACAGCTCGGCCTTGGGGAAGATGTCATGACGCTTGTCCATGTTCCGTCCGAGAGGATGGAACACGGGAAGCCCTTCTCCATGACTGTCGAACAGAAGCGGGGGAAGGATGAAGGAATCCCTGGCTCGTTCACTGCTGAGGCAGTGTTCCTTGATGGATCGCTGCAGCTCTCGGAGGAAGAAGTCGTGCAGAAGATTCCCGATGGGTCAGCCATACTGCTCCACAGCACAGCACGGACACAGCTTCCAGTCAGGCTCGAGCAGTTTCTTGCACGGGCAGATGAAATGGATCAGCATCACGGAATCCGGGAACGGATGATTGGCATTGTATGGGAGGACTCTGAGGATCCGGAGCAGGAGCTGTCCCGGCTTGGAGAGTTTCTCGGTCTCGGACGGCCCTGTGGCATTCAGGTTCATGGCACTGCAGAGGAAGCAGGAGATACAGCTCTTCTCGGTGTACTCCGTGGAGCAGCGTTCGTGGTGGTCTCGGATGACAGCAGGAGCTGGTCGGAATGGCTCCAATCCCACAGCAGTCTCATCGAGCGGTGGAACCATCTCGTGTAACGTGACATGTGCATTCCGTTTTCACGACTGAACTGGTAGAGTACGAGTAGTTCGCAAGCGTTGAGGACGCTTTTCCCGTCGTCATACCCATTCCTCACAGGAGCTTGCCCATTCATGATGCATCCCCTGCGTTGTCCAGGCTGTGCCACACTGACAGATCCGTTCGAGATGACCTGCACACGGTGCGGTGCACAGCTTGCCTCAGTGCTCGAGGACACTCCGGATGGCATCGATGCAGTTAAGTCGCAGGAGCATGCAGAGGAAGAGCAGTGCGAGGTGCATGTCCATGCACGCGAGGCTGTCGGGGCCGATACGGCAACTCCGGATCATCCTCCTGCCTTCTACGATGCACTACCAGCCACGGATGTCCTGCTAGAGGAGGGGAACACCTGGCCCCTTCCTTCATCGGGTGAGTATGCAGCAGATGAGATTCCCTTCTGGGACGAGGACTTTGATGAGGAGGTCGTGCATGTACGTGGACATGCTGCACGTCCAGCTATGCATCCTCCATCAGTCGACATCACGAAATGGAGAGCACTTGCGCATGCAGCACCCCACCGCCTGTGGAACCATAGGAGGACAGTGGCAGCAGGTATGGCAGCATTTCTTCTCGGAGGCTGGATTGTTTCAGCCGTGACAGCGGAACCAGTACTCCGTGCAAGCATGCCAGTGCATGTTGGGCAGTGGCACTACAATGCATCCCTCAGTGCATCTGCCCGGGGAGATGCTCGATCGCTGCTCGCAGGAATCGTGCCGGGGAGCGTCCAGCCGAAGCAGCTTGCAGGGGTCTACTCATATGCTGCGACAACAGTCAATGCTACAGATCCCGAATCCCTCATCATTGCAGTCGAGCAGGCGCCAGCACTGGAGCAGATGACGTTCACTGCAGAGAACAGCAGGATCACGGAGCAGGTGAATGGTCAGGGATTCCAGGCTGTAGGAAATGCAGTGACATCAACAGCATCAGGAAGTACGATCTCCTGCTACCAGGCTGTAGATGGAAATCTTGGCGTGAATGGCGTGGTCTGTGTCTGGAAGCATCGGGACGTTCTCGGGGTCACTGTCTGGGTGGGCCAGGGAACACACAGCAGGAGTGCTGCTGCAGATACTGCATCAGCTGTCATTCGAGCACTTCTCCACTGAGAGAAGTGTTACTCGGTCGGAGCGGACTTCGGCTTCGGAATGAGAAGGGAGATGATGCCTGCAAGTACGATCGCATAGAGGATTGAACCATAC
>DAIDIX010000223.1 GCA_027451645.1 Candidatus Dormiibacterota bacterium
AAACGCATGTCATGGGCATTGAAGAAGCTGAGCGCAAGGACCAGGGACGCCAAGTATCAGCCCGAAGGAACTCCGCATACTCGGAACTTGGCGGCCTCTGAGACATCACGCAGCTGACATGTTCACCGCAAGTGAATGCTCTGCATAAATGAAGCAGGCAGCGAATCCCACGACGGAACCCGCTGCCTGTTCGTGATTCGTGACCAGGATATCCGCTATGCAGTTGGCGGAGGAGCAGATGGTGTCAAGCCCCCCATTCCTCCTGCTGCAGCACCTCCCCCGCTTCCTCCCGTGTAGGCTGGTGCACTGTCAATGACAGACCGCACAGCCTGTGCTGCACCAAGGAGTGCAGAGGATTCTGCAGGGATGATGAGTTTCGTGTTCTGGCTGTCCGCAAACTTTGCAAGCGTATCGAGCTGGAGAATCGACACAAGCGTAGGATCCGGATTCTGCTGGTGAATGGCTGCATACACTGTGGCAATTGCCTGTGCACGGCCCTCAGCCTCGAGGATTACAGCCTGCCGGTTTCCTTCTGCCCTCAGGATTGCAGACTGTTTAGCACCTTCTGCTTCCTTGATCGCAGCCTGCCGCTGGCCGTCTGCAAGGTTCACTGCTGACTGCTGCTGCCCTTCTGAACGGAAGATGAGAGCCCGCTTCTCCTGGTCTGCCTGCTTCTGAAGTGCCATGGCCTGGAGAATCTGGTCAGGAGGCGTGATCTCGACAATTTCGACTCTCGTGATTCTCACTCCCCACTTGTCTGTCGCAGACTCCATCTGGTTCTGGAGGAGGGTGCTGATCTGATCCCTCTGTGAGAGGGCATCATCGAGCGTAATACTACCGAACACAGCACGAAGCGATGTCCTTGCAAGCTGATCGATTGCCACAAGGTAGTTGCTGACACTGAACATTGCAGCACGTGCATCGACAACCTGGGAGAAGATCGTTGCATTCACGATGACAGCGACATTGTCCCGTGTGATGACCTGCTGGCGATCACCAGTACGTGGTGTTTCCCTGGTATCAACGTAGGTGAGGTTCTGCATGAACGGAACTATGAAGGTCACGCCTTCCTCACGGAGGCCCGTGAATGCACCAAACTGCTGAACAACACCAACATATCCCTGGTGGACAATCTTGACTGCACTCACAAGGAGTACAAGGAGGATCAGGACAACGAACACTCCAATAACAAAACCTTCCATATCTACTGCTCCTGTGCACTATGTATCACGTGGGGGTACCGTCACATAGCATACACAAGACAGGGCAGCTGCAACGCATCGAGATATCACACACCCCACTGGATGGCAAGATTCAGTCCACCACATTCGCTATTCCAACCCGTGCAGCACGCAATGGAGCTCCCCAGTCGGCTGTCTTCCACCCCATGCCACTACGAAGGTCATCACCACAGGAAGAACATGTGAATTGGCAGGTAGTGCTGCTCTGCAGACGATGCCGCACTGTCAGATGTGGGTTGCCGTGCTAGCGATCCGGTTCAGTGCTGCTCCCCCGATCGAGCAGCTTTCCACTTCTCAGCAGGTGTGCATAGTCCGTTGTTCCAATGAGATGCACAAGCGTCTCACGCTCAACATCCGCATCGAATGTGCGCTCATAGACGAACGAATACACATTCGGGAAGGTCCACTTTCCGAACCCAAGCTCACTGAGCTGCTGCTGGAGACTGGCATCCCTCACTCCGGCTTCATAGAGCTGCTCCGTTGCCTGGTACAGCCGTCTCAAGTTGCGCGCCTGATCCCGGAACTCATCAATCACTGAAGCAGGGGCCTCAGCAGCTTCAAGATTGCGGATCCGCTGCTCAAGGTCTTTGATTTCTGCAAGAAACTCATCCATCACTGCGTGCCTCCCTGTCCGTGTTCTTCCCGAAGTGGCACCTTCCGAAACACGGCATAAATTACGCCATCGTAGACAAGCTTGATTCCCCCCGAAAAGAAAAATGGAGCACCGGGTATGAGATGCATGACTGCACCGCTCACTACTGGCCCAATGGGCCGTACTGCATACCGAGAGGTATTTGTCATGGCATTTGCTGCAGTGCGCTCCTCAGGAGTGACAAGGGCTGCGACGTACGCCTGGCGGGTTGGTACATCCATCTGGGAGAGCGCATACCGTGCAAGAAGCAGCACAAGTGCGACTGGAAAGGATGGAGCAATCGCAATTCCCAGGAGAAAGAGGTTCGAGGGAATGTGGCTGAAGACCATGGTATTCAGCAGCCCAAATCGTGTCCCAAGCCAGCCTGCTGCCCACGAAGAGAACGCCTGCAGTGCTCCTGCAGCAAGAATGACTACACCCATGACATCGACATGAACCCCAAAGCGGATCGTGAACCAGTACACGAGAAAGCTCTGTGCAATGAAACCGCCACCAAATGCATCGAGCGCAAAGAGTGCTGCAATCATTCGGACATTGTTCCTCGACTCGCGCACTCCTCGTGGCCGGTCTGCTGAACGGTTCCCGTCACACTTTGCATCAAGGCCCCGGGAGATGAGAAAGGCCACAATTCCGAATAGGGACAGAATGAGGAGCCAGCGGGCATACGCCACGTGTACGACATGGGCGGTTTCCAGCAGTCCAATGAGGGCAGCCAGGCCAGCACCAATCGCGCCGCTTCCGTAGGCGATGGCATTGTAGACACTGTAGAGGCCAACCCGTGCAGCAGTTGGCACCTCAGCAATCATGGACTGCTCAAGGGTTGTCAGTGGCCCCGAATCGTTGGCATCTGTCGAAAGGACGCCAAGAAGTGCAAGGATGCCGATAACCCAGGGATTGGGCACGATGCCTATGAGAAGCCCTGCAATGGCCAGTATTCCAAGAAAGGTACTGTAGAGGAGCCTTCGTGGCATCCAGTGTTCCAGGGTGCCTGCGAGAAGATTCATCCCTCCCATTCCAAGGAGCATCAGGGTGAAGAGGAGACCGACCAGCCACGATGGAAAATGCTGCTCTGCAAATGCAGCTCCATAGAGTATGGAGGTGCATCCGTAGACAAATGCCCTGCCACCCTGGATGACATACATCCGGATGAGGCTTGATCGCATTGTTGTGGCCGTAGAAGGCATCCCGTTCTCCCAAATGCGAAGGGAGCGTCATGACACCGGAGTCATCTCCGCTGCATGACGCTCCCAGATGTCGTATGTGGAGTTAGAAGAAGAGGTGATGAAGGGCAATGGTCGGACCGATGAGAATGGCAATGATGTTCATTACCTTGATCATCGGGTTGATAGCTGGACCAGCAGTGTCCTTTGTCGGATCTCCTACAGTGTCTCCAGT